>RFGQ01000776.1 GCA_003695865.1 Gemmatimonadota bacterium
ATCGGGCTCGCGCACGCGCAGCGCCTCGAGGTCGAGCGGCACGTCGAGGTCGGTCATGATGGTGACCAGTTGCCGCGACAGGAGCACCTGATCCACGTGCTCGGTGAGCGCTTCACGGGCCCGCTTGCCCTTGATCTCATCGGCCCGTGCGATCGCCTCGTCGAGCGACCCGAACTCCTCGAGCAACTTGAGCGCGGTCTTGGGACCCACGCCGGGCGCCCCGGGGATGTTGTCGGAGGTGTCGCCGATGAGCGCCAGGTAGTCGACCACGAGGTGCGGGGGCACGCCGAAGCGCTCGTGCGCGTTGCGTTCGTCGATCCACTCCGCGGCGACCCCCGTAGGCCCTCCGCGTCCCGGGTTCAGCAGGTGAATCCCGGGGCCCACGAGCTGGTAGAGATCCTTGTCGCCCGAGACGATCACGGCCTCGAGTCCGGCGTCTCTCCCCTTCACCGCGAGCGTGCCGATGACGTCGTCGGCCTCGTAGCCCTCGAGCTCGACGAGCGCGTCGTTGAATCCCTCGACGAGCTCCCGCACCCGGGGCAGGCTCTCGCGCAGATCCTCGGGCATCTTCTCGCGGGTGGCCTTGTACTCCGGAAAGACCTGCTCGCGATGCGAGTTTCCCGCGTCGAAGACCACCGCCAGGTAGTCCGGTTCGTACTTCTCGCGGATGTCGATGAGGAAGTTGGCGAAACCGAACGGCGCCGACGTGTTCTCGCCCCGCGAGTTGGTGAGCGGCCGGTTGATGAAGGCGAAGTACGCGCGGTACAGCAGCGCGTAGGCGTCGATCAGGAAGAGGCGCGGTGCGGTCTTGGGAGGTACGTCCACGGACGGTCGGGTCGAAGGGTTCAGGAGACGCGCCGGAGGCTCCGGCCGGCGCTCACGGGTCGCGCGGTTCGCAGGTGATGTAGGTCCAAGAGGCGCCGAACTCGAAGGCCTCGCCGAAGACACGGTCCATGGCCCGGCGCATCAGCTCGTGCCGATCCTGCACGATTTCGGGAGGCGTGGGAACCCCGCTGATCTTCTCCGCCCCGCCCACCCAACCCAACACACCCTCGTGATACACGGCGAGGAACTGGAACCACTCCTCCACCCGGGCGGGGATGCGCCGGCGGCGCACCGACGTCACCTCGAAGCCCTCGTCGCGGAGGATGTCCAGATAGTACTCGAGCGGCCGCACCGGAAGGAAGTACTTGCGCCGGAGCTCGGCGTGCGCGGCCATGTGGCCCGCATCGGCGAGCGCCGAGCGGTAGCGCGCCCAGCGCTCGTCCTCACGCACGATCTCGACCGCCGCGCGGTGGATCACCTCGACCGTCTCGTCGATGATCCACTCGTCGTCGGGCATCTCGGGGTTGCGGATGTTGCCCGACTGGATGAACACCCGCCCCGAGGGCTTCAGCACCCGGCGCCAGGCCCGCACGGTCTCGGGCAGATCGAAGTAGAGGTGGATGGCGTTCGTCGAGATGAGGCCGTCGACGCCGCGCTCCAGCATGGCGCCGCCCAGCACTTCGTCCACCCGCTCGAGGCGGCGCTGCTCCTTGAGGTAGCGGATGCGGCGGAAGGCCATGCGCGGCTCGTCGCGGAACTTCTCGAGCGCCAGACGCAGGAACTTGGGCGACGAATCGACGATGAGGATGCCCACGGGCTTGGCGCCCAGGCGGTCGAGCAGACGCTTGGCGAGGATCCCCGTACCCCCCGAGTAGTCGATCAGGACGTCGCCCCG
This sequence comes from Gemmatimonadota bacterium, assembly GCA_003695865.1. Classification (GTDB taxonomy): domain Bacteria; phylum Gemmatimonadota; class Gemmatimonadetes; order Longimicrobiales; family Gaopeijiaceae; genus J028. The sequence goes on from RFGQ01000776.1 coordinate 1,721, forward strand.
GCGCGCGTAGTCCCCGACCTGCTCGACCGTGTAGTCGAGGTTCGAGTACCAGCCGTGATTCTCGACCGAGTCGTAGCCCAGCGCGAGTTCCTCGACCGGCTGGCGGGTCCAGTCTTCGTCGGGCACGCGAGCGAAGCCGCGCGGCCACAGGGCGGAGGTGTCCATGGCCGCAATCTAGACCGGCGTGGCCGGCGGCGCAGGCGGGGGCGAGTGGAGCGGAGGGCTGGGCTTCCGACGGCACAGCCCGGGGCGGCCGCGGACCCGGCGAAGAAGCCGTGTCGCCGGCGGCAACGAGAAGAGGCCCCGGGAAGCGCTCGGCTTCCCGGGGCCCCGATTCCTCGATGCGAGGTCCGTCAGGCTCTGACGACGTTGGCCGCCTGCAGGCCCTTCTCGGTCTGGCGGAGTTCGAACTCCACCTGGTCGCCCTCGCTCAGGGTCCGGAACCCATCACCGAGGATGGCCGAAAAGTGGACGAAGACGTCCTCACCCCCGTGCTGCGAGATGAAGCCGTAGCCCTTCGAGTCGTTGAACCACTTGACGGTCCCTTTCGACATGCGGCACTCCTTCCGCCTGCGTGAAAAAAGCGGTGCGTCCGCCGGACCGCTCAGATCCGGGGGAGGCACGGGGGCATCGCCCCCGATCAGATTAGGCCGCTGCCTCACCGACCGTCAAGAACTTTTCCGCCCGCCCCGCGCGCTTCAGCAGGCCGGCGCCCGATCGAGCATGTCGAGCGCCGATCTCCGCCACCCGTCGTCGGTCTCGTAGACGTCCAGGAAGCGCCTCAGGTAGTCGCAGGCAGCGTCGAACTCCTGCCGCTCGAAGCGGGCGGCCCCGGCGTGGTAGAGCGC
>RFGQ01000777.1 GCA_003695865.1 Gemmatimonadota bacterium
CCCGGGAGACGTGATGCAGGCCTCGCCGGCCCCCACCGAAGCGCCCGACACACACGGCCGGCACGTACGGCTCGAACGCTCGCCCGCCCGGCGGGCCGCCTACTTCGCGGGCGGTACGATCTCACTGGTGAGCGGACTGGTGGGTGTGATCGTGCCCGGTTGGCCGACGACGTGTTTCTTGCTGCTCGCAGCCTGGTGCTACGCGCGCAGCTCCGAGCGGGCCTACCGCTGGATGCACACGAACCGCTTCTTCGGCGAGACGCTGAGACGTTACCGCGAGGACGGCACGGTGCCGGCCCGCGTGAAGCGCTCCTCGCTCTCGTTGCTCTGGCTCACGCTCGTCGTATCACTCGCGCTGCTGCCCGCCAACGTCTGGATCTGGGCGCTGCTGCTCGCCGTGGGCCTGGGCGTCACCTGGCACGTGGGCCGGTTGCCCGAATCCCGCACCGTGACCTGCCCCGTACACGCGCACGAGCGCGTGGAGTTGCGCGGAGCGGCCGAAGAGGCCTGAGCCCCGGACCGGCTCGCCGGCGGCGCTACGCCTCGGGCGCCGACCCCCCGCAGTCACTTCCAGTTGACGATCGGCAGGACGGGGAAGCGGCCCTTGGACTTGATGATGTTGACCACGCCGATCATGAGTCCGTCGTAGTCCGACGCGTAGTTCACGATGCCGATGGACAGCCCGTTGAACTGGCTACGCGAGTAGTTGACCCACCCGAGCATCACGCCCTGGCCGCCGTCGTTACGCGAGAACAGGCCGGTCTGCAGGCCCTCCATGGGGCCGTCGACCAGGTTCACGAAATTGTTCTGCCAGCCCACGAAGCGGCCCTCTACGAGCCCGAGCCCGCCGAGCTGGAGCGCGATGGCGTCGCCCCGCACGTGGTTGATGAGGCCGAAGTCGAGGCCGGTCATGCCGGCGTTACGGCCGTAGAGCAGGTTGAAGCGCACGCCCTCGATCGCCATCTGCTCGTCGAAGATCTGCAGGGGCGTGACCAGCGCGA
>RFGQ01000778.1 GCA_003695865.1 Gemmatimonadota bacterium
CCACGACCTCGATCATGCGGGTGAGCGGAATCGTCCGGCTCTCGCCCAGGTTCACCACCTCGAACGCCCCGGGGGTTCGTACCAGCCAGTCGAGCGCGCCCTCCACCCCCTGCAGGATGTCGTCGATGTACGTGTAATCCCGCTCGCTCGTGCCGTCTCCGTACATGGGCACCGGGCGCCCTTCGCTCATCAGGCGCGCGAACTTGTGGATGGCCAGGTCGGGCCGCTGCCGGGGACCGTAGACCGTGAAGAAGCGCAGACACACGATCGCGGCGCCGTGCAGATGGTGGTGCACGTGGCACAGCGCCTCGCCCGCTTTCTTGGTGGCCGCGTACGGCGAGATGGGCCGGTCGACGGCCGCGTCCTCGACGAAGGGCACGCGCTCGGCGTTCCCGTACACGCTCGAGGACGAGCCGAAGACGATCCGTCCGATGCCACGGACCCGGGCGAACTCGAGCACCCGGACCGTGCCCATCACGTTCACGTCGGCGTAGAGCGCCGGCTGCTCGAGCGAGGGGCGCACCCCCGCGCGGGCCGCCAGGTGCACGACCGTGTCGATGTCGTCGGGCAACGCCGCCAGAGCGGCCGGATCGCGAATGTCGCCCTCGCGCTCGACGAAGGCGTCGAAGTCGCGCGCGGCGTCCAGGTTGGCACGCTTCACGGCCGGGTCGTAGAAGTCGTCGTACGCGTCGAGCGACACGACCGCGTGGCCGCGTTCGAGCAGGCGCTCACAGAGGTGCGAGCCGATGAAACCGGCGCCGCCGGTGACGAGGATGGTGGACACGGGTGTGGTATGCCTCTGCCGAATCGGGCTATCGCCGGATTCGAGGGTAGCCCGCCGGACGGAGCGTGCAAGGGCCGTTCTCGCGCCATCGGCGCGGCGGCGACCTCCCAGCCTCGCGAAGCGGGCGGACTCGCGCGCGACCCGCCGGCACGCCACTGTGCGGGTTGATAGGATGTGACGCCCGCCCGAAGAGCCACTCACGCCCGAGGAGTTCGATGCCCCAACACGCCGGAACGGGACCGATAGGGCGGCCCCGCGCGGATCGGCACCGTGGCTCCTGTGCGCCGACCGCTGCGCTGACCCTGACCGCCATGCTGACGCTGGCTCTGCCCGCGGCACGGGCGGCGGGGCAGGAGCATGCGGGGCCCCGGCCCGCCTGCGGACGGGTCATGCGCTCGGCCGCCCTCGGCGACCCGGGAGACGACTTCCGCCAAGCACTTTCGACACTCGACTCCAGCGCGGTCTGGTCGGCAACGCGCACCGCTCGCGACCTAGGGCGGGCCGACGCCTGTCCCCTCGCCGGTGCTGGCTGGACGGACTGGATCTCTGCCGAGTCGGACGGGGCGGGGACCGCCTTCAGGATCCGACTGCTTCCGGCCCGGCTCCACAACGCATTCAACAGCGCGTACCCGGTAGACCGAAACAACGGTCCCCTCTGGGGCGGACGAGGGGTTTCGGTCGCGGTCAGCACCGGCGTCGTGTTCGAGGCGGGTCGCTTCAGCGCGGCCCTCTCCCCGGTGCTCCTCTGGCATCAGAATCGAGCCTTTGCGATCCCCGACACAGTGTTACCGGGGTTGAGCCCGTTTGCCCACCCCTGGCACGGGGAGTCGCTCGACTGGCCGCAGCGCTTCGGACCGGACGCCTTCTCACGCATCGACTCCGGGGAGAGTTACGCGCGCCTGGATCTGGGCTCGTGGGGCGTCGGCGTTTCCACCCAGACCCGGTGGTGGGGTCCGGCCCGGCGCTACCCTCTGCTCCTGTCGAACACGGCGCCGGGCTGGCCTCACGCCTTCGTGGAGACGACTCGCCCCGTATCGCTCGGCCCACTCTCGGTGGGAGGCACCATGTTCTGGGGCAGCGTGAAGGAGTCCGAGTACTGGGACGGGGTCAGCGACAACGACCGACGCTGGTTCACCGGGTTCCTCGTACAGTTGGGACTCCGGGCCGCGCGGTCCCTCACCCTCACGGTCGCGGGCACGAGGCAGGACCAATTGCACCCCGACGGACTCGCC
>RFGQ01000779.1 GCA_003695865.1 Gemmatimonadota bacterium
CCTACACGGTCACCCTGGCGCTGGCCAGCAGCGACATGGAGGCCGCCGGCTTCGAGGCGGCCTTCCGCTTCGCGGAGGGCACGCCCCGCGCGGGCGAGGGCGCGGGCACGGTCGAGCCGATCGACGGCCGCGTGGGCGTGAGCGCGGCCGGAACGGTCGCCTACGTCCACCACACGGGCGCCGGCTCCACGCCCGACCGCCCCACGCACGCCGCCTGGACGTTCGTGTGGACCGCGCCCGACGAGCCGCTCCCGGTCGTGCTCCACGCCGCTGCGAACTCCGCCAACGGCGACGACTCCCCGCTGGGCGACCTCATCTACTCGCTCGAACGACCGTTGGCGGTCTCGGGCCCGGAGAGCCGGCGCTGAACCCCGCGGGTGGCGGCGTTGCCCACCCCCGAGGGACCGGCCTACCTTCGTGCGCTGAGTGCGGGCCGCGGGGGCGCCGCACGGTGGGATCGGCAGGAGGCGGAACGGCGTGAAGCTGCACACCAAGATCGCACTCGGGCTCATCCTGGGCGGCCTCCTCGGCGGCGGCCTGCGCGCGCTGGCGCCCGACGCAGGTTGGGTACAGGCGCTCGGCGACAACGTGGCCGGGCCGGTCGGGCAGGCCTGGTTACGCCTGCTCCTCATGACCGTCATCCCGATCGTGGTGACCTCGATCACGCTGGGGGTGGCCGGCATCGGCGACGTGCGGCGCGTGGGCAAGCTCGGCGGCCGCACCATGGGCTACTTCGCGCTGTCGACGCTCATCTCCGCGATCATCGGCCTGGCGCTGGTCAACGCGCTCAAGCCGGGCGGCGGTGTCGACCCCGCCACGCAGGCGGCGCTCATGGAGACCTATTCCGAGCAGGTGGGCTCCATGCAGGCGGGCGGCCCGGGCGGCTTCGGCGTGCACACGTTCGTGAACATCGTGCCCCGCAACCCCGTCGCGGCCATGGCGAACATGGACATGCTCGCCGTGATCTTCTTCTCGCTGGTCTTCGGCGGCGCGCTCACGCTGCTGCCCCGTGAGCAGTCCAAGCCCGTGACCGACGTGCTCGAGGGCGTGGGCGACGCGATCATCAAGATCATCGAACTCGCCATGCGCCTGGCCCCCTACGGCGTGTTCGGCCTGATCTTCCAGATGACGTCACGCTTCGGGTGGAGCCTGCTGGGCCAGCTCGGCATGTACGTGGTGGTCGTGGTGCTGGGCCTCCTGCTGCATGCGTCGATCGGCCTCTCGGCCCTCGTGAGGATCTTCGCCCGTATCAGCCCCATCCGCTTCTGGAAGGGCGCCGAGGCACCGCTGATCACCGCCTTCTCGACCAGCTCCAGCATGGCCACGCTCCCCACCAACATCGCTACAGCCGAGACGAACTTCGAAGTCTCGCCCAAGATCGCGGGCTTCGTGCTACCCCTCGGCGCAACGATGAACATGAACGGCACCGCACTGTTCGAGGGCGTGACGGTGCTCTTCCTCGCGCAGGTCTTCGGCGTGGACCTGAGCCTCGCACAACAGGCGGTCGTGATCGTGCTGGCCGTGCTCACGGCCATCGGCGCGGCGGGCGTGCCCGGCGGGTCGCTGCCGCTCATGATGGTGGTCATGGCCACGGTGGGCGTGCCCCCCGAGGGCATCGCGATCATCCTGGGCGTGGACCGCATCCTCGACATGTGCCGCACGACGCTCAACGTGGCCGGCGACCTCTCGGCCGCGCTCTACATCGATCGGGTCGACAAGGAATCGCCCTTCGTGGCGCCCGCCCCCACCGATGCGAGGGTCGTACAGGCGAGCGACTGACCGAGTCGCGGGCGGTCCCTGGACCGGCGGGGGCCGGACGGGCACGGTCCGGCCCCTCAAGGAATCCGCAGAATCCGTCGATGCTTTCCAGCAGAGGATAGGGGCCCGCGCGCGCGACGCCCCGTGCTACCTGCGAGAGCCACCGACGGGGCGCCGTGAAGCGACCGACCTCGATCCGTACCCAGCTCCTACGACTCCTCGCCGTGACCGCCATTCCCCTGGCGGCACTCGAGGCGTACGAGGTCGTGGAGACCTATCGCGAGGGCGCCGCCCGCGCCGAGGAGTCGATGCTCGGCGTGGCCGACGTCATGGCGACCGCGGTCGGCCGCCACCTGTCCGACGCCACGGCCCTGCTTTCGAACTTCGCGATCCTGTTGCCCGACGACATCGTCGAGAACCCCGCGCGTTGCCGGGCCCTGCTCGCCCCCGCGCCCCGCATCCTGCGGGCCTACAGCAACCTCTTCGTCGTGGACCCCGACGGGGTCGTCCGCTGTTCGGCGCTGCCCCCCGACACCACACGGCCCGGCTGGACCTCGGTGGCGGGCACCCGCTGGTTCGTGCGGGCCCGCAACGGCTACACGGTGCCCCCCACGCCGCTGAGGCCGGCTCCGGTCACCGGTGAACCCACCTCGATCGTGGCCCGGCCCCTGCGCGACCGCGAAGGGCGCATCATCGGCGTACTCGGCGCCTCGCTCGATCGGCGGGCGATCCTCAGTCTGCTCGACCCCGCGCTCCGCCCGGACGGAGCCGTCGTCACGATCTTCGACCCCGAGGTGACCGTGGTCGCCCGCTCCAGCGGGCACGCGCGCTGGGCCGGGGCCAACCTTCAGGGCGTGCCGCTGGACGTGCGCGAGGTCTCGCGCGGACGGCGCATCACCCGCGACCGCAGCCTCGACGGTGAGCGGCGGATCTTCGCCACCGTGGACCTGGCCGGCCTGGGCTGGAAGGTGTCTGCGGGGCTGCCGGAGAGCGACGTGTTGCTCGCCGCCCGGGCCGACGCCACCCGTCGCGTGGCCGTGTTCCTCGCGCTGCTCCTGGCAGGCGGCCTCCTGGCCCTCGGGCTCTACCACCAGGTCGCGCGCTCGCTCCGTTTTCTGGTCGAGCGCACGCAGGCGGCCGCGCGCGGCGAACAGGTGCCGCTGCCTCCTTCCAGCCCGCTTGAAGTGATCGAGGTCGGCAAGCAGTTCAACCGGGCCCTCCGCGCCGTCAGCCGCGCCCGCTCCGCCGAGGTCGAAGCCCGCCGCCGCTATCAGGCGCTGCTCGAACACGCCGTGTTCGGCATCCTGGTCGTCGACCGCGACGGGATCGTGCGCGAGGCGAACCCGGCCGCGGCTGAAATGCTCGGGTGCGGCGAGCCTTCGTCCCTCATCGGACGGGACCTGCGCGACTTCTACGTGGAACCCGAAGAGGTCGGCCCGGTGCTCGAACTCGACGGCATCGACCCGATGCGAGACGTCGAGGCGAGCTGGACCCGGACGGGCGGTGAACCGATCACCGTCCGCCTGGCGGGTGCGGCGATCCGCTACGCGGGAGAAGACGCCGTCGAGCTCATCGTGGAGGACATCTCCGAGCAGAAGGCGCTCGAGATGCAGTACCGCCAAACGCAGAAGATGGAGGCCGTCGGCAAACTCGCCGGTGGCATCGCCCACGATTTCAACAACCTGCTCACGGTCATCCTCGCTCAGGCCCAGTTCCTGCTCATGGACCTGAGCGAGGGCACCGACGCCTACGCGAGCGCCGTCGACGTCCGCGACGCGGCGCAGCGGGCCGCCCGCCTCACCCAGCAGTTGCTGGGCTTCACCCGAAACGACGAGAGCGAGCCCCAGGTACTCGACATCCACCAGGTGGTCACCGGGCTCGACAAGATGCTGCGCAGGGTGATCGGCGAAGACATCGAGCTGGTCACCGAGATCGCCGCGAACCAGCACCACGTGCGGGCGGACCAGGTGCAACTCGAACAGGTCCTCATGAACCTGGTCATCAACGCGCGGGACGCCATGCCCAACGGCGGCCGCATCGTCGTGGAGGCCCACAACGCCGTCGTCTCGCCGCTCGACCGGCACCAACTCGGCATCCCCGCCGGGGGATACGTGCGCCTCGTGGTGCGCGACACGGGCCAGGGCATGGACGAACTCACCCGCAGCCGCATCTTCGAGCCCTTCTTCACGACGAAGGACAAGGGATCGGGCACCGGCCTGGGCCTGGCCGTAGTCAACAGCATCGTCACCCAGGCCGGCGGTCAGATTCTCGTCGACAGCGCACCCGGCCGAGGCACCACGTTCGAGATCCTCCTGCCCCAGGCCAGACCGGATCAGGAGTCGGCGGTCGCGCCCGGCGAGGAGCGGTCCGACGAGGCGGGCGGCACCGAGACGGTGCTGGTCGTCGAGGACGAGGATCCCGTGCGTATCGTGCTGCGGCGGGTGCTGGAGCGAGCCGGCTATCGGGTGCTGACCGCGGCCGACGGGGAGGAGGCGAAGATCATCGCCCAACGCTTCGACGGACACATCGACCTGCTCATCACCGACATGATGATGCCGGGCATCAAGGGCAATGAGCTGGCCCAGTGGATGGCCCGCAGTTCGCCTGAAACCCGCACGCTCATCATCTCGGGCTACTCCGAGAGCCCCGACCTGCAGACCTGGGTATCGGGCGACCCGTCGATCTTTCTGGCCAAGCCCTTCACCCCGCACGCGCTGCTCATGCGGGTGCGCGAGCGCCTGGCCTCGGAGCCGCTCGCCTACGCCGTCGGGGGGCGCTGAGGCGGGGCGCCGGAGCGGGGGCGCCGGAGCGGCGTGCAGGCAGGCCTCGGACGCTCCGGGGCGAGCCCCTCAGCGCGCCCGAGCCCGGGCCTCGTCGAGCAGGCGTCCGACGGGGCCCGAGGGCGCCCCCGGCTCGGATCCCACGAAGAGCGCAACGAAGCGGCCGTAGGCGCGGCGCGCCTCGTCGGGCCGGTCCAGGCGGTCCAGCGCACGGGCCCGCGCCCACCACGAGAGCGCCTCGTAGTGAAGGTCGTCCCAGCGCACGGCCTCGAGCGCGCGCAGGCCCGTGGGAGCGGTGGCCGGACGCTCCGCGAGCTCCGCGGCCAGCCGGAAGGTGAGCGCAGCCCCCACGCCCCAACCCCCCAGCGCGTCGTCGGGCGCGGCCACGGGCCCGCGCGCACTCCAGCGCCCGGCGCGCTCCAGCGCCTCGCGGACGGCGTCGAGCGCGCCGTC
>RFGQ01000780.1 GCA_003695865.1 Gemmatimonadota bacterium
GGGTCATGGTGGCGGCGGACTCGAAGTCACCCGGGGAGGCGGCCTCGAAGCGAAGGCGGAACGAGAACTCGTCGTCGAGTTTCTCGTCGAAGGTGAGGTAGATGCGGCGCATCCAGGCGCCGTTGGCGCCGTCGATGTCCGCGTCGTGGTGCTGGGCGACGGCGTAGATGTCGCCGAAGGCGAGTCCGCTCACCTTCAGCCGCTGCAGCCATTCGGGGAGTTCCTGCGCCGAGGCGGGCTGGGCGAGGAGAAGCGAGGCGCCGAGGAACGCCGCCGCGAACCATCTATGCTTGCTCGACATCGTCCGGGTCTCCTGGTTGCCCGGCCGCCCCCCGGTGCGGGGGGGCGGCCGTCGTTCGAGATCAGGTGGATGGGTGTCAGGTTGAAACGGGCTCGAGCCGCACCGGGGTGTCGAAGAACGAGCTGCTGCCGCCGATCGGGTCGGTCAGGCAGACGTCGCCCAGGTGCGGGTCGATCATCATCACCGGGTTCGGGCACAGCCCGGCCGCGCGCCGCCGGTCACCGCGCACCAGCGCGCCGTCGACCGTCACGTCGTTCGACCCGTAGGCCCAGTGGCCGTAGTGCCACGACACGGCGACCACACCGGGGCGGATGCTCTCGCGCACGTGGACGCGGCCCACGACGTCGATCGTGCGGCCGTCGCCCAGGTCGACCCGGCCCTCGGGGTTGGTGGGAGAGACCACGCGGGCACGCTGCCCGTCCTTCAGCCCGAGTCGTCGGGCGTCGGAGGTGTGCACCCAGATCGGATTCTCGTTCTGCAGCCCGATGTTGCTCCAGTAGTTGGAGATGGTGCGCGACTGTCCGCCGAACGCCTCCTTGAAGGTGATGAGCGTGAGGGGGTAGTCGCCCGCGGCGTCGAGCGGCTCCCCGAAGCTGTCGAACTGTCCACGGTAGACGGGCACACCCTCGAAGGGCTTGCCGCTCATGCTGTTACGCGTACGCGCCACCTTCTCCATGAACAGGTGGAACATGACGCCGAGGCGCGCCTTCACGCGCTCACCGTCGTAGGCGGTCGAGGCATCCGCGAAGCGACCGCCCCGGTTCAGGACGTAGACCACGTGCGGCCACTCCTGCGGGCGCACGGCCCGCCGCCACTTCTGTTCGTCGAACACCGAGGGCGGCAGGTGCCTCCGCGCCTCCCGGAAGATGCGCAGCTCCTCCTCGGTGGCGGCCGGCACGACTTCGCCCTCCTCGTCGCCTGCTGCGATGTTCGCCACGAGCTTCAGGTACCAGTCTTCGGGACGTCGGAAGTCGAGCCCCGACCCGAAACCGTCCTTGCCGAAGCCCGGCAGTCCCAGGCGGTCGGCCACGGCCAGGAAGAAGGCCTCGAGCGAGAGCGGCATACGCTCACCCGCGACCTCGACCTCTTCGGTGAGCGGAGGAGCGACCGGCTGGCGCACCTTGCTCGTCTTCGTGAGCACGTCGGGCGTAACGTGCGGGGTGCCCCAGCGCTCCAGGTACGTCAGGTCGGGCAGGATGTAGTCCGCGTACATCGAGGTCTCGCCGATCACGATGTCGCAGGCGATGAACAGCGGCACCCGCTCGGGATCCTGGAGCATCTCGATGAGCTTGTGGCCGGCGGGCGTGGAGAGCGCCGGCGTGCCCTTGTGGAGCATCAGGATCTCACCCTTGTACGGGTAGCCCTGTGCGAAGGACGGCACGACCTCCTGATAGACGTTGTTCGTGAGCGGGTACCACGGCCGGCGGGCCGGGTAGCCCTCTTCGCGGAACAGGCTCCAGTCCTCGTAGCGCGTGCGCTCGCGGCTGATGTGCGGGCCGAAGGTCACGGCCTTGGACGGATGCATCGAGCCGAAGTCATAGACGCTTCCGGCGCGGCCGCCGGACTCATGCCAGTGGCCGCCGCCCTTCTGCATGCCGCCCTTCCAGTCGGGATTGCCGACGAGCAGGTTCAGCGCGATCACCGCGGCCCCGGCGTAGACGCCGTCGGTGTGCTGCACCGGACCCCGGTAGAGCTCCACGACGGCCCGCTTGCCGTGCGAAGTGAGTTCGTGCGCGACCTCGGCGATGAGCCGGTAGGGCACGCCGGTCAGCGCTTCGACTTCCTCGAACGAGCGGGCGAAGGCCTCGTCGGCGTAGAGCTGGAAGGCGCTCTTGACCGGGATGCCCCGCACCGAGCGGTCGACGAACAGGTCGCCCACGACCGGCGTGCGCTCGTCGTCGGGGTCGACGGCGACGAGGCGCCCACCGCGGCTCACGACCGGCAGGTCGCCGCCGGGAATGCCCGCCTCGCGAGCGGTGAGCAGGGCCTGCGGCTCACCCGGAACGACCTTGACGAGGTGCGTCGCGTTGGTCCAGGTGGTCTCGCCCGCCGCGGCGGCCGCAGCCTTGTTGGCGGCGCGCAGGTAGCGCTCGTCGTAGCGCTCGTTCTCGATGATCCAGCGCGCCATGGCGAGCGCAAGGGCGCCGTCGGTGCCCGGCTTCACGGGCAGCCACCAGTCGGCCTTGCCCGCGTCGTTCGACAACCGGGGATCGACGACCGCCGTCTTCATCCCCCGGTCGACCGTGCCGGTCGTGACCTTCTCGGCAGTCGGGGTGAGCCCGAAGTTTGCGGTGTAGGCCCCGGTCCCCCAGAACAGCACGAATTCGCTGTTCATGAGGTCGGGCTTGAGGTGGTGTGTGGCGCCTCCGGTGAGCTCGTCGAACGCGATGTGGTGCGACTGCTCGCAGATCGTCGTGTGCTCGTAGTAGTTGACCGAGCCGAAGGAGTCCTTCGTGAAGCGCGCCATGAGTTCCTTGCGCCCGTGCTCGATGCGCCCCGCCAGAAACACGAAGCCGTTGTTGCGCGGCCCGAGGTCGGGGTGGTCGGGGTCGATGAGCACGTCCAGGTGATCGCGCCAGCGCCGCTTGAAGTCCTCGAGGCTCAGTTCGCCCCTGCGGAAGCGATCGGCGTCGGCGGCCATGCGCCGGGCCAGGTCGCGGTCGCGCAGCGCCCACACCTGCGCGAAGCCCGGGTAGGTGCGGTCTTCACCGATGTCGGCGAAGATCCGTCCGCCGTCGACCACCTCCTGCACGAACTGCTCAAAGGAGATCGAGCGCCAGCGATTCGAGCCGCGGGGACCGTCGCGCTTGAGCACGCGGCGGATCCGGTAGGGATCGTAGTACGTCTGGATCGCCGACTGCCCCTTGGCGCAGAGCTTGCCGTCGGTGACCGCCGCGGTCGCCAGGTCAGTCTCGTAGGGCAGGTGCGGCAGGTAGTTCTGCGGGCTGTAGGGATTGCCCGAGAGCTTGGCCAGGGTGCCGTCCCAGATCTTGGCCTTGATCTGGCAGGCCACATGGCACTGCAGGCAGGTCGAGTAGACCACGTTCTCGGGCTGGGCCAGCACGTACTGCGGCACCGCACGGAACCCCTCCTCGGTCCAGTTCGCGCAGCCCGACAGGGCCGCGCCCGCGCCCAGCAGGGCCGCGGTCTGGACGAACTCCCTGCGCGTCGGCGCAGCCGTGCCGTTGGTGCTCGTCGTGGGAAGAGAGACGACCTTCGACATGATGGTTCTCCTTGTCACCGGACCGGGTGGGGGCCGTGTTCCCCGTCCATCGGCAGGATCCGTCGGGCGAGGAGGAACACCGTGGCGCCGACCGCCACCACGAAGGCGATGATCGACCACTCGAACAGCGACGGGACGTACGAGAAGAGCAGGCGGTGGTCGACGTACGCCGACTCGAGGCCGTGGAGCTGCGGCGTGACCTGCCCGGGGATGACCAGGTTGAGGCGCACCGCCAGGAACGTCGCGGCGATGAGTGCACCGGCGACGCCGTAGCGGCTCGCGGAGGGCGGCTTGCGGAGCAGCAGCACGATCGGGATCACCGCCCCGAGCAGGATGTGACCGATCCAGAAGACGTACCAGTACTGGCCGAAGAGCACGACCTTGAGCAGTTCGTATTCCGACCCGATCCGGTACCACGCCGGAATCGAGATCTCGGCCCATTCCAGGATGAGGTCGAACACCAGCAGGCCGACCACGGCGCGCGAGAGCGTCTGGAGAGTGCGCGTTCCCTCTTCGCCTCGCCCGAGCTCGGTGAAGCTCACGACCGCGAGCAGCAGCGCGCCGCCCGAGACCAGCGCACCGGTGAGGAACAGAATCGGGTAGAGCGCCGTGTGCCAGTAGGGGCGTGCGCTCAGCGAGGCGAACAGCGCGCCCACGCCGCCGTGGAAGGCGATGGCCAGAGGTACGCCGATCGCGCCCAGGATGCGCAGCGTGCTTTTGGCCCGGGCGCGCTCGAGGGCCTGGCCTTCGGGATCGGCGGGCGCCGAGTAGCCCAGGCTCAGCAGCCGGTAGAGCCCTGCGAAACGCCCCCCTTCACGCGCGAGGAGCGACAGGTCGAGCCGCATCTCGAACCAGAGCTCGAGGAGAATGAGGAGGAAGTAGGCCGAGTACAGCCAGACCATCCAGGCCATGAGCGAGGAGAAGCTCGGCCGGGTGAAGATCTCCCAGAACCTCCACATGTGGCCGAGGTCGAACCAGATGCAGAGCAGGGCCATGCCCAGGGTGATGGCGGCCGTCAGCAGCGCGGGCCTGGCCACGCGCTGCAGCGACGCCACCCCGCCCACGTACACGAGCGACGAGAGCAGGAAGGCGCCCGCCGAGAGGCCGACGAAGTAGATGTAGCCCGA
>RFGQ01000781.1 GCA_003695865.1 Gemmatimonadota bacterium
CGCGGCCTGCGCCTCGGGATCGGGCGGCGTCACGATCACACCGCAGCCCTCGCACAACACCAGCACGTCGCTGGTCCGGATCTCGTGCTGCACCTGAAGGGGGATCATCGAGTAGCACGAGCCGCACGCACCGTCCTCGGTCATCGGCGCCACCACGACCGTGCGTCCGCCCCGGCGGATGCGCTCGTAGAGGGCCCGCTCGCGCGCGTCGACGCCCTCGGCAAAGGCCTCGCGCTCGCCGCGCAGTTCCTCGGCCCGGCGCAGTGCGGCCTCACGGGCCTCCTGCAACTCGCGCCGCCGCGGCTCGACCTCTTCCTCGGCCGCCGCGTACTCGGCCTCCAGCTCGGCCAGACGCTCCTCCATCCGGCGGATCTGGTCCATGAGCGTATAGACCTCGTGCTCGTCGGTCTCCAGCGCGCGACGCACCATCTCGAGCTCTGCGTGCACCGCCGCCTCCTCACGCAGGTTGCGCACCTGGTTGAGGCGCTCCTGCAACTTGGAGGTGCGGGCCTGTTTTTCTTCGGCCGCGAGTTGCAGACGGCGCTCCTCGACGCGGCTCTCCTGCAGGCGCTTGCGGAGCGCCTCGACCTCGGCCCCCAGCCGCGCCGCGGGCTCCTCGACCTGCTCGATGCGGGGCTCGAAGCTTTCGATCTCGGCTTCGAGTCTCGCGATCTCCTGATCCAGCTTCTGGAGCTCCCTGAGGGAAGCGCGCGTCTGCGTCATCAGCCTTCCGGTCCGTCTTCGTTTTTCAGTCGTTCGATGCGCCGGGCGGCGGTGTGCCACCCCGCGGTTCCATGTTCCACCTGGCTCCGGCGGAGCCGATCCTTCTCCCGGAGCAGCGCCAGCCACTCCTCTTCGGAGTCGGCACGTCCGATCCCTTCGGTCAGGCGGCGGGCCTCTTCCTCTTCGCGGCGCGCCAGGATGCGCGCGACCGTCTCCGCGAAGACTCGGCCCGCGTGCGGCAGTTCCGTGCGGTCGGCCAGCAACTCCTCGAGCACCCGGCGAGCGCCCGGGTCGAGGTCGTCGGGAGGATGGGCCATCTCCGGATCCGTGACAAGCGCTTCAAAGATGGAGCGATGCGTCGGATCCACAAAGTCTTCGGGTGCGAGCCGCTCGCCGGCGCGCTCGATCCAGTCGCGGTCCTTGACCAGCAGAAGCAGCAACGTGCGTTCCGCGCCGAGGCCTTTCAGCGTGCTCGGAAGCGGCGCGGGCCGCGGCCGCTGCGGCCGCCGGGGGCGCTCCCGCGCCGGCTCGGTGGTCCGCGCCAGCTCCTCTTCGAGCGTCTCGCGGCGCACCCCGGTGCGCTCCGCCACCCGGGCCACGTAGATGTCGCGCAGCGCGGGGTCCTTCACGGCCCGCAGGGTGGGCAGCAGCCGGTCGACGGCCCCCCGGATCCGCTCGATGGACGAGAAGTAGTCCTTCCCTTCGAGGATCTGGAGCTTGCGGTCGAGCAGGTCGACGGCGTCGTCGACGTGCGCCCGCAGCGCGTCGACGCCCTGGCCGTGGACGACCGTATCGGGGTCCTCGCCGGGGGGCAGCGTGACCACCGACACCTGCACGCCGGCGGCCAGCAGCAGGTCGCCCGCACGGAAGGTGGCGGCGAGGCCCGCGCGGTCGCTGTCGAACAGCAGGAAGGTGCGCTTACAGTAGCGCGCGAGCAGCGCCGCCTGCTCTTCGGTCATCGAGGTGCCCAGCGGCGCGACCGCGTTCTCGACCCCGGCCGCCGCAAGCGAAACCACGTCCATGTAGCCCTCGACCACGAGCGCCGCGCCCTCGCGCCGGATGGCGTTCTTCGCCCGCCCCAGCCCGTAGAGCACCTGGCCCTTGTGGTAGATCGGCGACTCGGGTGAGTTGACGTACTTGGGCACCCCCTCCTCGCCCGCGCCCAGCACGCGGCCGCCGAAGGCCA
>RFGQ01000782.1 GCA_003695865.1 Gemmatimonadota bacterium
CTCCTCGAGCTTGGCCTTGATCTTCTCGGCCTCTTCCTTGGGCACGCCCTCTTTCACCGCCTCGGGCGCGCTCTCGACCAGCTCCTTGGCCTCCTTGAGGCCGAGCCCGGTCACCTCGCGCACCACCTTGATGACCTGGATCTTCTTGTCGCCCACGCCCTCGAGCACGACGTCGAACTCGTCCTTCTCGACGGCGGCCTCGGCGCCACCGGCGGCCGCGGCGCCCGGCGCCGCGGCGACCGGCGCGGCGACGGCGGTCACGTTGAACTTCTCCTTGAACGCGTCGACGAACTCGGCGAGCTCGAGGACGGTCATGTTCCCGATGGTCTCGAGGAGCTCTTCAGTGTTCACAGCCATGGTCCAGATTCCTCCTTCAGTCACCCCGGCCAGCGCCGGAATTGGGGATGGTTCCGATTCCCGTGTCAGCTACAGGCTGGTCGCGCAGGGGCTCAGGCACCCTCGCTCTTCTGTTCCTTGAGCGCGTCCAGGAGTCCAGCCATCTCCTGGAGCTTCGCCTCGAGGGCGCCGGCCAGCGCGGCCAGGGGCGCCTGCATGGCGCCGGCCAGCTCGGCCAGGAGCTGCTCCCTGGGCGGCAGCTTCGCCAGGCGCACCACCTCGTCGGCGGTGAGCACCTTGTCGTCGAGGAATCCGGCCTTGAAGACCGGCTTGTCCTCGTGCTCCTTGGCGAAGTCCGCAAGGGCCTTGGCGGGCTCGACCACGCCTTCGTAGCCGAGCACCACACCGCTCGGGCCCTGGAGCGAATCGAACAGTTCCTCCGCACCGAGGTCTTCGAGCGCCAGCTTCGCCAGGCGGTTCTTGACCACCAGGTATTCGGCGCCGGCCTCCTTGAGCGTGCGGCGGAGCTGCGTCATCGACTTCACGTCGAGTCCGGTGAAGTCCGTCACGTACATCACCGGAGCGCGCTTGACCTTGTCCCGGAAATCCGCGACGAAGGCCGTCTTCTGGTCGCGGTTCATCAGTTGCTCCGGCGGTAGAGGTTCGGGTCGATGGCGACCCCCGGGCCCATGGTGCTCGAGACCGTCACGCTCTGGACGTAGGTCCCCTTCGCCGCCGCGGGCTTGGCCCGCACGATCGAATCCATGAAGGCTCCGAGGTTCTCCGCAAGCTGCTCGGGCGAGAACGAGACCCGGCCGATGGGCGCGTGGACGTTTCCGGTCTTGTCCACGCGGTACTCGATCTTACCGGCCTTGATCTCCTTCACGGCCCGCCCGACATCGAACGTGACCGTGCCGCCCTTGGGCGTGGGCATGAGCCCGCGCGGACCGAGGATGCGGCCCAGCGGGCCGACCTTCCCCATCACGTCGGGCGTCGCCACGCACACGTCGAAGTCCAGCCATCCCTGCTGGATCTTCTCCACGTACTCGAGGCCCACGTAGTCGGCCCCGGCCTCCTGTGCCTCCTTCTCCTTCTCGCCCTGGGCGATCACGAGCACGCGCACCTGCTTTCCGGTGCCGTGGGGAAGCACGACGGTGCCCCGAACGATCTGATCCGCCTTGCGGGGATCGACGTTGAGGCTGGTCGCGACCTCGACGGTCTCGTCGAAGTTCGCATAGGCCAGGTCCTTGACCAGCCGAACCGCCTCGTCCGGTGCCAGACGGGCGTCGGCCGGTACGCGTGACCGGGCCTCACGGTACTTCTTTCCGTGCTTAGGCATGTCTCTGAGCCGTCTCGTTCCGCCCTCCCACCCCTGGCGGCTCGCAGCGGGTGGTTCGGTGGGCCCGCCGGTGTGCAACCCGGCGGAAGGCGCGGCGGGCTCCGGGCCCGCTACGCGTGTCTCGTCAGCCCTGGACCTCGATGCCCATCGAGCGGCACGTCCCTGCCAGCATGCGGATGGCCGCGTCGACGTCGGTGGTATTGAGGTCGGGCATCTTCAGTTCGGCGATCTCCTTGAGCTGGCTCCGCGTGACGGTCGCCACCTTCTCGCGGTTGGGCTCGCCCGAGCCCTTGGGGATCCCGGCCGCCCGCTTGATCAGGAACGACGCCGGCGGCGTCTTCGTGATGAAGGAGAACGAGCGGTCCGCGTACACGGTGATCTCCACCGGGATCAGCACGCCGGCCTGGTTCTGCGTTTTCGCGTTGAACTGCTTGCAGAACTCCATGATGTTGACGCCGTGCTGACCCAGCGCGGGGCCCACGGGCGGCGCCGGATTGGCCTGCCCGCCCGGCACCTGCAGCTTGATGAAGCCGATGACCTTCTTCGCCATGTCTCGTCCCTAAGCGGATCGCTCGTGGGGCTCAGAAGCCCTTGAGCTGCGTGTAATCCAACTCGACCGACGTGGGTCGACCGAAGAGGGAAACCTCGACCTTCACCTTCCCCTTGTCGGGGTAGACCTCCTGCACCGTGCCGGAGAAGTCGCTGAACGGTCCCCTCGTGACCTCGACCACCTGCCCGATGTGGAAGGGGATCTCCTCGTGGGATTCATCGCCTTCCACCTCGGTCTCGATACCGAGGATCTTGTTGATCTCCTCCTCGCGGAGCGGCTGCGGCTCCTGGCCCGCCCCCACGAACTTGATCACACCCTGGATGTTGTTGATGGCATGGAGCGTCCGGTCGTTCAGGTCCATGTTCACCAACACGTATCCCGGGTAGAGCCGGCGCGTGACCGTGACCCGCTTGCCGTTGCGGATCTCGACCACCTCCTGCGTCGGCACCAGGGCCTCGCGGATCTCGCCCTTCTCGGGGCCGCCGAGCTCCTCGATCTTCCGCTCGATGAGCTTCTGGACCTTGTTCTCGTGGCCCGAGTAGGTCTGGATCGCGTACCAGCGCGGTTCCGTCATCGTACGTCCCGAGCCGTCAGGCCCCGAAGATGCTCATGATGGTGTCGAGCACCGTGCGCGAGGCGAAGTCCATGATCCAGATCACGGCCGAGATCAGGATGACGAAGACGATCACCACCAGCGTGGCGCTCTTCAGCTGTTCGTAGTCCGGCCAGGTGACCTTCTGCAGTTCCTCCCAGCACTCCTCGAGGAAGTCGCGGGTCCCCTGGATCTTCTCGATCACGGCCATGCGCGTCGCCTACTTGGTCTCTTTGTGCGTCGTGTGCCGCCGGCAGCGCGGGCAGTACTTGCGGTACTCGACCCGCTCCGGGTGCAGGCGCTTGTTCTTCGTCTTGTGATAGTTGCGCTCTTCGCACTCGGTGCAGGCGAGCGTGATCTTGTCGCGCGGCATGTCGCTCCCTCCAACGGAGCCGGGCCGGGCCGGACCGGGTCACGCCCGGTCCGGCCCGCGGTGCCCCGGCCTTACTCGATGATCTCGGTGACGACGCCGGCGCCGACCGTGCGGCCGCCCTCGCGAATCGCGAAGCGCAGCTCCTTGTCCATGGCGATCGGCGTGATCAGCTCGACCTCCATCTGCACGTTGTCGCCCGGCATCACCATCTCCACGCCCTCCGGCAGGTGCGCCGCGCCCGTCACGTCCGTCGTCCGGAAGTAGAACTGCGGCCGGTACCCGTCGAAGAACGGCGTGTGGCGTCCGCCCTCTTCCTTCGTCAGCACGTACACCTCGGCCTTGAACTTCGTGTGCGGCGTGATCGAGCCCGGCGCCGCCAGCACCATCCCCCGCTCGATCTCGTCCTTGCCCACACCCCGAAGCAGAAGACCCACGTTGTCGCCCGCGCGCCCCTCGTCCAGCAGCTTCCGGAACATCTCCACTCCGGTCACCACCGTCTTCCGGCTCGCCCCCATCCCCACGATCTCAACCTCGTCCCCGGGCTTGATCACGCCACGCTCGATCCGCCCCGTCGCCACCGTCCCGCGGCCCGTGATCGAGAACACGTCCTCCACGGGCATCAGGAACGGCTTGTCGATCTCACGCTCCGGCTCCGGGATGTAGCTGTCCAGCGCGTCCATCAGCTCCTGGATGCACTCCGCATCCGGTCCCTCGCCCTCAGCCTCCAGAGCCTTCAGCGCCGATCCCCGGATCACCGGAATGTCGTCGCCCGGGAAGTCGTACTCGCTCAGAAGCTCCCGCACCTCCAGCTCCACCAGCTCCAGGAGCTCCTCGTCGTCGACCATGTCCACCTTGTTCAGGAAGACCACGATGTAGGGCACGTTCACCTGACGAGCCAGCAGAATGTGCTCGCGCGTCTGAGGCATCGGACCGTCCGCCGCGCTCACCACCAGGATCGCCCCGTCCATCTGCGCCGCGCCCGTGATCATGTTCTTCACGTAGTCGGCGTGACCCGGGCAGTCCACGTGCGCGTAGTGACGGTTCTCCGTCTCGTACTCCACGTGCGCCGTCGCGATCGTGATGCCCCGCTCCCGCTCCTCGGGCGCCTTGTCGATGTTCTCGAACGCGACCGCCTGCCCCCCGAACTTCTTCGCCTGCGTGAACGTGATCGCCGCCGTCAGCGTCGTCTTCCCGTGGTCCACGTGCCCGATCGTCCCCACGTTCACGTGCGGCTTGGTCCGCTCGAACTTCTCCTTGGCCATGACTGCCCTCTCGGCTCCAGATCCCGTTGTGCCCCGAGCCCGGCTCGGGAGCGGCTCCTGACGTCTATCTCACTCCGGCGCCCCGTCCGGGGCGCCCGAACTCAGTCCGCGCCGTTGGCGCTGATGATCTCCTCGGCCTTCGACTGCGGCACTTCCTCGTAGTGGGCGAACTGCATCGTGTAGACGGCGCGGCCCTGACTGAGCGAGCGCAGCGTCGTCGAATAGCCGAACATCTCGCCCAGCGGCACGCTCGCCCCGATCACCTGGGCGTCGCCCCGGTCGGTCATGCCGCCGATCTTGCCCCGACGCGACGAGAGGTCGCCGATGATGTCGCCCATGTACTCAGAGGGCGTGACGACCTCCACGTCCATGATGGGCTCGAGCAGGACCGGCTTCGAGCGCTTGATGGCCTCCTTGATGGCCATCGAGCCGGCGATCTTGAACGCCATCTCGCTCGAGTCCACGTCGTGGTACGAGCCGTCGACCAGCTCCACCTTCACGTCGATCACCGGGTAGCCCGCGACCACGCCGGTCTCGAGGGCCTCCTTGATGCCCTGTTCGACCGACCCGATGTACTCCCGGGGAATCACGCCGCCGGTGATCTTGTCTTCGAAGACGAAGCCGCCGCCGGGCTCGTTGGGCTCGACGTTGATCACCACGTGCCCGTACTGACCGCGGCCTCCCGTCTGACGCACGAACTTGCCCTCGACGCCCTGAGAGGCCTTGCGGATGGTCTCGCGGTAGGCCACCTGCGGGCGGCCGATGTTGGCGTCCACGCCGAACTCGCGCCGCAGACGGTCGACGATGATCTCGAGGTGCAGCTCGCCCATGCCGGAGATGATCGTCTGACCGGTCTCCTGGTCGGTGTGCACCTTGAACGTGGGGTCTTCGTCGGCCAGCTTCGCCAGCCCGTTCGACAGCTTGTCCTGGTCCGCCTTGGTCTTGGGCTCGATGGCCACCGCGATCACCGGCTCGGGGAACGTCATCGCCTCGAGGATGATCGGATGATCGGGGTGGCAGATCGTGTCGCCCGTCTTGACGTTCTTGAGGCCGATCACCGCCGCGATGTCGCCCGCGTAGACCTCGTCGATCTCGTCGCGCTTGTTGGCGTGCATCTGCAGGATGCGGCCCACGCGCTCCTTCTGCCCCTTGCTCGCGTTGAGCACATAGCTGCCCGACGGGAGCGAACCGGAGTAGACGCGGATGAACGTCAGCTTACCGGTGTAGGCGTCGGTCATGATCTTGAAGGCGAGCGCTGCGAAGGGCGCGTCGTCGGAGGCCTCGCGGGTCTCGAAGGTCTCGTCGTGATGCGGCAGGTGGCCCTTGATCGCCGGGATGTCGAGCGGCGAGGGCAGGTAGTCGATCACGCCGTCGAGCAGCTTCTGCACGCCCTTGTTCTTGAACGCCGAGCCGCAGAAGACCGGGAAGAGCTGGCCCGAGAGCGTCGCCTTGCGCACGGCGAGGCGGACCTCGTCTTCGGTCAGCTCCTCGCCCGAGAGGTACTTCTCGAGCAACTCGTCGTCGTGCTCGACCGCAGCCTCGATCAGCTGGTGGCGCAGCTCGGCGACCTTGTCGGCGAGCGTGTCGGGGATGGGCACCTCGGTCTGCTTCGACCCGAGCTCGTCCTCGTAGACCGTGGCCACCTGGCGCACCAGGTCGACCACGCCCGTGAAGAGGTCGCCCTCGCCCATCGGATACTGGATCGCGTAGGCGTTGGCGCCCAGGCGATCCCGCATCATGTCGATGACGCGCTCGAAGTCCGCCCCCGTGCGGTCCATCTTGTTGACGAACGCGATGCGCGGCACGCCGTAGCGGTCGGCCTGACGCCAGACGGTCTCGGACTGCGGTTCCACGCCACCGACCGCGCAGAACACGGCCACCGCACCGTCGAGCACGCGCAGCGAACGCTCCACCTCGGCCGTGAAGTCCACGTGGCCGGGGGTGTCGATGATGTTGATGCGGTACTGGGTGTCGTTGCGCTTCCAGAAACAGGTCGTGGCCGCGGACGTGATGGTGATTCCGCGCTCCTGCTCCTGCTCCATCCAGTCCATGGTGGCGGCGCCCTCATGGACTTCGCCCATGCGGTGCAGGCGCCCCGTATAGAAGAGGATGCGCTCGGTCGTCGTCGTCTTACCGGCATCGATGTGCGCCATGATGCCGATATTGCGCAGGTGCTTAAGGGGCGTAGTTCTGGGCATCTATCGTTCCAAACCTCAAATAGCCTTCGTCACTTTTCTCGCCGCTGACGAACGCGGCATACGAAACGCGCAGAAGCGCGAAGCTCCAGAGGCGCTCACTGGTCCCGACCCGTCGGTGGCCGGCGGCGCCTCCCGCTCCGGGCGCTCCTACGCGCCAGGAAGCAACAACAGGAAGCGGACGACTACCAGCGGTAGTGGGCGAACGCCTTGTTGGCCTCAGCCATCCGGTGCGTGTCTTCCTTCTTCTTGATCGTTGCTCCCTCACCGCGGGCGGCCGCGAGCAGCTCGGCGGCCAACCGCTCTTCCATCGTCTTCTCGCCGCGCTGCCGGGCGAACCCGATCAGCCAGCGCGTGGCGAGCGCCGTACGGCGCTCCGGCCGGACCTCGATGGGCACCTGATACGTGGCGCCCCCGACCCTGCGGCTCTTCACCTCGAGCGCGGGCTTGGCGTTGGTGAGCGCCTGCTTGAAGACGTTCTCACCGGACTGGCCCGAGCGCTCCTCCGCGATTTCCAACGCACGGTAGAAGATCCGCTCCGCGATCGACTTCTTGCCGTCGACCATGAGGCTGTTGATGAACTTCTGGATCGCCGGCGACCCGTACTTCGGGTCGCCCGCGACCTGACGGCGCTCCGCGCGCGAACGACGACTCATCGCTTCTCGTTCCCTACCGGTTACTTGGGCCGCTTGGCGCCGTACTTCGAGCGCCGCTGCCGACGACCGTCGACCCCCGAGGCGTCGAGCGTGCCACGGATGATGTGGTAACGCACACCCGGAAGGTCCTTCACTCGCCCACCGCGGATGAGCACGATCGAGTGCTCCTGCAGGTTGTGTCCCTCACCCGGGATGTAGGCCGTGACCTCGTACCCGTTGGTGAGCCGCACACGCGCCACCTTGCGCAGAGCCGAGTTCGGCTTCTTCGGCGTGGTGGTGTAGACGCGCGTGCACACGCCCCGCTTCTGCGGGTTCTTCTGCAGGGCCGGAGACTTGTTCTTCTTCTGAACAGCCTGGCGGCCCTTGCGGACGAGCTGGTTGATCGTAGGCATTCTGCGCCCGGTTTACCTGTCGTCAAAAAAACGCGCTCATCGCGCGGTTTTCCGCCGGAGCGCCTCCGTCGTCGAGGCCCCGGCCAGAGAGCTTGGAAACTTAAGAAGGGTCCAGAGAGCTGTCAACGCCGCGCCGGGTCGTTTTCCAGGTCCTGGTTGGGCGAGGCCGGAGACGCGCTCCGCGCCCCCGCCCAGCGCAGGGCGTCGCGCGCGTAGCGGGCCCACAGCGCCAC
>RFGQ01000783.1 GCA_003695865.1 Gemmatimonadota bacterium
CCCGAGCGGCGCGAAGAGATCACGACCGAGGGGGGGCTGGCGGTGACCGATCCGGCGGCGTGCGCAGCGCTGGTGGACGCCCTGTCGGCGCTCCGCGAAGCGGGCATCCGCACGAGCCTGTTCATCGATCCCGATCCGGCGGCGCTCGAAGCCTCGGCCCGGCTCGGCGTCGACGCCGTGGAGCTGCATACGGGCGAATACGCGAACGCGCGCTCCGCCGAAGAACGGCGGACGCAGCTCGAGCGGCTCGGTTCGGCCGCCCGGCAGGCGCGCGCGTTCGGGCTTGCCGTCCACGCGGGCCACGGCCTGACCTACGAGAACGTGCAGCCGGTGGCGGCCATCCCCGAGCTGGAGGAGCTCAACATCGGGCATTCGGTGGTCTCGAGGGCGCTCTTCACGGGGATGGAGCGCGCGGTCCGCGAAATGGGCCGCCTGATCCGCGAAGCGCGCGCGGGCCTGGAGGTGCGGTGAGGCTCGACTGGAAGGGCGCGCTGGGGCTGGGCGTCAGCGGGGTTCTCATCTGGTGGGTGCTCCGCGACGTGTCGGTCGGCGAGGTGGCCGCCCACGTGTCGGGAGCACACTGGGGCTGGTTCGCCGCGTCGATCGCGGTGGGGACGGCGGGGTACGCCGTGCGCGCCATGCGCTGGAAGGTGCTGCTCCACCCGCTCCACCCGCGGACTTCCTTCGCCGGGCGCTTCGCAGCGGTGTGCGTCGGGTTCATGGTCAACAACCTCGTGCCCGCCCGGGTCGGAGAGTTCGCGCGGGCCTTCGCGCTCAGCCGCGTGGAGCCGGTGGATGCCCCGGGGGCCTTCGGCACGCTCGTGGTGGAGCGCTTCCTCGACGCCTTCGCGCTGCTCGCCCTGCTCTTCGTGGCCGTCCTTCTGCCCAGCTTTCCCGACGCCGTAGGGCTCCTCGACGGCCGGGCGGGCGTCGTGGTGCGCACCGCCGTCTGGGGCTTCGGCGCGCTGCTGGGCGGCATGGCGCTGCTCATCGTGGCGCCGGGGCCGATGCAGCGGCTGGGCGAGGCGGTGGGCGCGCGTCTGCCCGAGCGCTGGGGAGGCCCCCTCGTGGGTGCTCTGCGGTCGTTCCTGAGCGCGATGGGCGTGCTGCGCGAGCCCCGGCTGGCGCTCTCGGCGCTCGTGTGGACCTTCGTCTTCTGGATCTGGCACACGGGGTCGTTCTGGCTGGGCTTTCGGGCCTTCGGCGTCGACGCCGGGTTCGGGGCCGCAATGTTCACCAACGCGATGGTGGCCTTCGCGGTGGCGCTGCCCGCCGCGCCGGGGTTCTTCGGCACGTTTCAGCTCGGCGCGCTGATCGCGCTCAACGAGGTGTACGGGATCGCCGAGACACCCACGCTCGCCTTCGCCTTCGGCTATCACATCGGCGGCTTCCTGCCGATCACGCTGCTCGGCCTTTGGTACGCGGCCCGGCTGGGGCTGTCGATGAGTGAGCTCTCGCGTTCGAGTGCGGCGCCCGGGCAGGGTGAGCGCGTCGCGGGTGCGGCTGGCGCCCCGGGACCGGGAAGCGTGCCGGCGCACGAGGCTGGAGACGGGTCGCACGCGCCCGATCCGGCGCCCGGAGCGGCCGAGTCGTGAGGCCGGCCCGGGTGCTGCGCACCGAGGCGCCCGCCAAGGTCAACCTGCTTCTGCGTGTGCTCGCGCGGGAGGAGAGCGGGTACCACCAGATCGAGACGGTCTTCGCGCTGCTGTCGCTGGCCGACAGCGTGAGGCTCGAAGTCGACCCGTCGGGCGAGCCCGGGGTGGCTCTGGACGTCGAGGGAGCGGCGGGCGGCCCGGCGCCCGACCTGGGGCCGGCCGCAGACAACCTGGTGCTGCGCGCCGCCGAGGCCTGGGCCGCCGCCGCAGGGGTCCGCGGGGCATGGAGATTCCGGCTGCTCAAGCGTGTGCCGGCGGGCGCCGGCCTGGGCGGAGGGTCGTCCGACGCCGCGGCGGCGCTGCGGCTACTGCAGGCGGCATACGGCGAACCGCTCGACGACGAGACGCTGCTCGCGATCGGGGGCGCGCTGGGGGCCGACGTGCCCTTCTTCGTGTCGGGTGCGGCGTGGGCGCTCGCCTGGGGCAGGGGCGATCGGCTTCATCCCTTGGCGGGCACCCCGCCGTTCCACGCGGTGCTCGCGCTTCCCCCGCGGCACATCGGGACTGCGGGAGCCTACCGGGCGCTCGCGGCCCGCCGCGGTGGCCGCCCCGCCGGGCCCGCGCTCCTGCGCGCGCAGGATCTCACGTCTCCCGAACGCCTGTGCGCGCTCGTCGCGAACGACTTCGAAGGGGCCGTGTTCGACCTGGCGCCCGAGCTGGCCCTTCTCCGGAACGCCCTGCTCGACGCGGGGGCGGCGGCAGCCGCGCTGTCGGGGAGCGGGGCGGCGCTGTTCGGGTTGTTCCACGACGCCGCCACCGCCGGCGAGGCCGCGACTGCGCTGGCTGACGTGCACCCCGAGGTACGCTTCGAGACGGTCGGCTTCCGCACGGCGGCGCCCGAGGTGATCGAAGCGACTTGATGCGCCCCGGGGGGCGCGTCTACCATTGCCACCGGCCAGCCCTCTGGTGTAATGGCAGCACAGCGGCCTTTGGAGCCGTTAGTCCAGGTTCGAATCCTGGGGGGGCTATCGCGCCGCAGAGCGCAGGTCTCTGCGAGCGAACCGTGAGGATGGATCCGCCGTGAAGCAGCCCGCCGCCCCTCCCCGCGCCGCCAGGGCGGTGCGCACGATCGCGCTGGCGGCGGTCGTGGTCGCGGTCGGGTGGGGCCGGGTCGGGCCGGCGGCCGCCGCGCCGGCCGTCATGGCCGCGTCGGCGCACGTCCTGCAGGCGCCCCGGCGGATCTCGGCCCCCGATTCGGCGGACCTTCGCAGGCGGGCCCGCAACGCGCAGGCGGCCTTCGAGCGCCGGCGCAGACGCCTGTCTCCCGTCACCCGCGACGGCCGGGGCTCGGGCTGTGACGAGCGCATCGGACGCATCTGCTTCTCGTACGGCGAGGGGGATTGGCGCCCCCGCCCCGATCCTCCGGCCCTCTGGGAGGCGCGCGAGGAGTTGATCGCCATCCTCGCCGAAGTGGGCGAGGCGATTCCCGGCGATGCGTGGGTGATGGGGCAGCGGGTGCGCTACCTGGCCGAGGCCGGCCGCTGGGGTGAAGCGGGCCGTCTGGCCACCGAGTGCCGGGCGGGTGAGCCCTGGTGGTGTCCGGCCCTGCTGGGATTCGTGCTGCACGGCGTGGGGCGCCACGTGGAGGCGATCGAGGCGTTCGAACGGGCTCTGGCGGCAATGGACGCCGAGCGACGCGAGGCCTGGACCGACGTCGAACCACTGCTGGACGGCGACGCCCGAAGCCTGTGGAAGGCCGCCCGCGAGGCCGACGAGCGCGAGGGTTCCACGCGCCGTCGGGACGAACTGCGCCGGCGGCTGTGGACGCTCGCCGACCCGCTCCTCGCCCGCCCGGGCAACGACCGCCTGAGCGAACACTACGCGCGCCGCGTGATGGTCGAGATCCAACGAAACGCCCGCAATCCCTGGTCGTTCGGGTGGGGCTGGGACCTCGAGGAGCTGCTCGTGCGCTACGGCTGGGAGCGCGGTTGGGAGCGCCGGTTGCCGAGGCCCGGCGCCCTGACCGACGGAGAGGCGATGGTGGGCCACACCATGCCCCATCAGGCCGACTTCCTGCCGCCCGGCCGGGTGCTCGAGGCGCCCACGGCGCTCGTGGAGGGCGCCTGGACCGTCGACTACGAGACGCCGCGCTCGGGCTATCAGCCGCCCGGGCTCGCACGCACCCTGCCGGGGCGGGCACAGATCGCGGTGCTGCGCCGGGGGGATTCGCTCGTGGTGCTCGCCGCGGCCGAACTGCCGCCCGACCCGGACGAGGAGCGGCCGCCCGGGGAGCGCGGGGACCGGCCCGACGGGTCGCGGGGCGCGGGCGGCGAGGCCGCGGCGCAGGGCCCGCGGCTCCGTCCACCCTGGTCGCCGCCACCACCGCTCGACGAGCCGCGGGCCCGTTCGGTGCTGGCCGCGTTCGACAGCGCCCTGGTCGAGGCCGCGCGGACCGAGCAGGACGGAACCGACGCGCGCCTCGACC
>RFGQ01000784.1 GCA_003695865.1 Gemmatimonadota bacterium
GTCAGGTCCCACTGGGTGAGCGGTGCGCCCGGGGCCGGCGGCCCTCGGCGC
Source organism: Gemmatimonadota bacterium (assembly GCA_003695865.1). GTDB lineage: Bacteria > Gemmatimonadota > Gemmatimonadetes > Longimicrobiales > Gaopeijiaceae > J028. The sequence continues at coordinate 52 of RFGQ01000784.1, forward strand.
GCGTCACGCACCGCCCACGTCCACGCCGCCACCAGCCCGCAGACCAGCGTGCCCAGCGCGATGCGCTGGTCCACGCCGCCGCGGGCGGCGGGCGCGAGCCGCTCCACACGCGCGAACGTGAGCCACAAGAGCCCAACCCAGGTCCACAAGGCCATGAGGCCGCCGCCCCAGCGTCCGGCGAGGAGCTGCGGCAGACCGGGCGCCAGGGCGGCCAGACGCCACCCGCCCACCGTCCAACGGCGCCGGGGCGCCGCACCGACGTCGGCCGTGGGCCCGCTCGGGCCGGGTGCTTCCGCCACGCGCCCGCGCTCGTCAGTCATAGCGGATGCGCGGATCCACGACCGCGTAGAGGATGTCGGCGATCAGGTTCCCCACCACCACCATCGTCGCGAAGATGAAGCCCCCAGCCATCACGACCGGGTAGTCGCGCTGCAGGATCGAGTCGACGATGAGCTTGCCCATGCCGGGCCAGGCGAAGACGGTCTCGATGAACACCGTGCCGCTGAACAGGAACGGGAGCAGCAGCCCGAACAGCGTGATCACGGGGATGAGCGCGTTGCGCAGCGCATGCTTGAAGACCACGCGGCGCTCGTCGAGACCCTTGGCTCGCGCCGTGCGGATGTAGTCCTGGCGGATCACCTCGAGCATGCTCCCGCGCGTGTATCGGGCGATGCCCGCAGCGAGCACCAGCGCCAGCGACGTCGCGGGCAACACCAGGTGCATCACCCTGTCCTGGAGCTTCTCGAGCGGGCTCATGAACACGTAGTCCACGCTCACCATGCCCGTGCCCGGGAACGTGATCGGCCACCCCCAGAGCTGGGCGTACAGGCTGAATACCAGCACCATCATCACCGCGAGCCAGAAGGACGGCATCGAATAGAAGAAGAGCGCGAGCACGCTCAGCACCGAGTCCAGCACGCCGTACTGCCGCACGGCCTGCACGATGCCGAGCAGCACGCCGATCACAAAGGCGCCGCCCAGCGCCACGAGCGAAAGAATCAGCGTGTTGGGCAGGATTTCGGCGATGATGTCGGCCACGGGGCGGTTGCGCGTGAACGACCAGCCGAAGTCACCGCGCAGGCTCGCCGACAGCCACTTCACGTAGCGCACGTGCACGGGCTGGTCGAGCCCCATGTTGTGCCGGATCTGCTCGATCGCTTCGGGGCTGATGTTCGGACTCAGGAACCGCAGCGCCGGATCCCCCGGCGCCAGGTTGACCGCGAAGAAGAGGATCGTCGCGATGCCCAGCACCAGGGGCACCGCCCCCAGGACCCTGCGCAGGATGTAGCGTAGCACGGGCCGGCGACCGTCCTCTCGTCCTCAGTGCACGCCGGCGGCGGCGCTCGCGCGCCGGATGCGCCGCTCGGGCGGAATGCGCCACTCGCGGATGCTCAGCCACTCGCCACGCGCGTCCATGGTGACGCCCTCGATGCGGCGGTTGACCGCGTCGAGCCGGTCGGGGAAGTAGAAGAACGTGTAGGGCTGCTCCTCGAGAAGCGCCTCCTGGTAGGCCCTCCACACCGGGATCGCGTCTTCACGGTCCGCGATCAGCGGAAGCGTATCGAGATAGCGGTCGAGCACGGGGTTGCGGGTGCCCGAGTATCCGTACGGCGCGTCGTACTTCGAGGAGTGGAACAGGTCGGTGTCGTCGAGCTTGAACTCCACGATCCACGCGATCACCACGCCGTCGAAATCGCGCTGCGCGGGGTCGCTGAGTTGGTTGAGCAGCGTCGCCCACTCCACCACCTGCGGACGGGCCTCGATGCCCACCTGCGCGAGCTGGGACTGCATGATCTCGGCGATGTCCTGCCGCTGCTGATTGCCCTGGTTGTACTTGAGCGTGATGGAAAGCGGCAGGCCCTCGGCGTTCTCGCGCACGCCGTCTCCGTCGCGGTCCACCCAGCCCGCTTCGGCCAGCGAGCGGCGTGCGGCGTCGGGATCGTACGAGAGCTCTTCCCGCCCGATCTCGGGGTCGTAGGCCCAGTGGAACGGCGGCACGCTCGTGTTGGCCACGCGGCCGTAGCCCTGGAGGATGGCCTGCACGATCTCTTCGCGGTTCGTGGCACGGGTGATGGCGCGGCGCACCCGGGCGTCGGCGAGCTGGGGCCGGCGCGAGTTCCACCCCACATACACGTAGCTTCGCCAGGGATAGGCGAGCAGCTCGAGGTTGGGTGCGTCGATGACGCGTTGGGCCTGGTCGGGCCGGGGCGCCAGGTAGATGTCGATGTTGCCGGTGAGGACCTCGGAGAGCAGCGTGGTCTGCTCGGGGATCACCCGGTAGACGTAGCGGTCCAGATAGGGCCGCCCTCCCAGTCCCTCGGGAAACGCCGGGTTGGCCTGGAAGGTCCAGCTCGCGTCCTGGCGGTGGTCGATGAAGACGAACGGGCCGTTCCCCACCGGGCACACGCTTCCATACGGGTGCTGCTTGAGCTCTTCGGGGGGCACGTCTTCGAGCAGATGCCTCGGCATGATCGTGGTCGTGCGCCACGGGTCCATGAACTCGGCGTGGGGTTGCATGCGGACGCGCACCGTGAACGAATCCACGACCTCGACCCCGTTCTCGCCACGGTCGTAGTAGGTCCAGAAGGTCGAGTTGGGGAAGCCGGTCCGCGGATCGGTGGCGCGCCGGTACGTGAAGGCCACGTCGTACGCATCGGTGCGCACCCCGTCGTGCCAGAACACGTCGTCGCGCAGGTGGAAGACGATCTCCGTCTTGGCGTCGTTCACCTCCCACGACTCCGCCAGGTAGGGCACCGGGTTGAGCTCGGCGTCGTAGTGCAGGAGGGTCATCCCGTTCACGAAGCTCTGGTGCTGGCTGGCCGAGTAGTCGGACGACACGAACCCGTTCATGCCGTCGGCGATCTCGCCGATCGTGCCCACGACGACCGTACCCCCGTAGTCGTCCGACGGGGGTTCGGTGCCGTCCCAGCGGCTCAGAAACGCCTCCACATCGGCCGTCACCTTCTCGCAGAACGGGATCCCCCGCCCCTGCTCGAGCAGCGTCCGGTCGAGCCGCCAGGGCACTGCACCCATCGGCGCGCCGCCCTCGTCGCCGCACGCGACGACCACCGCCGCCACCGTCGCCACTGCCAGATACCCGTGCGTCCTCATGCCTTCCTCCGTGCCTCTCGTCCCGGGCCGCTCAGCGCCGCCACGTCCACTCCGGCGAGCGGTATACGTGCGCCCGCTTCTCGATCAACGATTCGCGCTCCGGCCCGTAGGCGCCAGGCTCCCATGTTCCGCCGAGCACGGCCTCGAGGCCCTCGAGAAGCGCCTTCTCCAGCGCGCCCCGCTCGGGGGTGCCGCCGAGCAGCTCCGCCAGCGTGACCCGCGTAGCGGCGCCGGCCCCCACTCCGGGCGGCTCGTGGCCCGCCTCCCCGCCGGCGCGCAGCGCCTCGAGAACCTCCTGGTCGTCCTCCACCAGGATGGACCCGTGCTGCAGGAACGCGCGTCCCACGCGCACCTGCGCGCTCCCCACCAA
>RFGQ01000785.1 GCA_003695865.1 Gemmatimonadota bacterium
CCCGAGCGCAGAACCACCCCGGGAGCGAACACGCTCCCGGGGTGGTCGGTGAGGGGCCAGACGAAAACCTCTCCGCGCGTGCCGTGGGCCTTGTTCACATGGCCCACGACCAGATAGGCCGGATCAGCCGTCGGACTTCTCTTCGGCGTCGGCGTCATCGGCGGCGGCCTCTTCCTCCGCGGCGGCGTCGGCCTCGGGGGCCTCGTCGGCGGCCGCCTCGGGCGCCGCAGCCTCGGCCTCTTCGGCATCTTCGGCCACAGCCTCCTCCTCGGCGGGGGCCTCTTCCTCGACCACCGCTTCGGCCGCGGGAGCCTCATCCTCGACCGCGGCCTCCTCCTCGGCGGGCGCCTCGGCCTCTTCGGTCGCGGCCTCCGCCTCGGGCGCCTCGGCCTCCGCACCCTCGGCGGCCGCGGCCTCCTCGGCATCGGCCTCGGCGGCGGCCTTCTCGGCCGCCTCCTGAGCCGCGGCGGCCGCAGCGGCCTCTTCGCGGGCCTTGTCCTCAGCCTCACGACGGGCCTTGATCTCGGCCTCGCGGCGCGCCTTGGCCTCCTCGGCATCGAGCTCGCCCAGGGCGACCTTCGCGTCGCCGCCGTTGCGCGCCTTGCGCAGCAGCGAGACCACGGTGTCGGAGGGCTGCGCCCCCTGCCCGAGCCAGTAATCGACCCGCTCGAGGTCGACCACCAGGCGCGCCGGCTGGTCGGTGGGCTTGTAGTAGCCCAGCGTCTCCACGAAGCGGCCGTCACGCGGCGCCGCGCTGTCCGCGACCACGATGCGGAAGTGAGCGGCCTTCTTCCGGCCCATGCGGCGGAGTCGAATTCGTACTGGCATGTCGTTGCTTTCCCGTCTGGTCTTCTCGTGCCCCCGTGGGGCTCCTGCTCCCTGGTGTCGCGAGGCGCCGCACCGGCACAACCCGCGATCCACGCTTAGAAGGGCGACATCCCCCCGGGCATTCCCTTGGGCATGAGGCCCCGCATGCGCTTCATGAACTTCTGCGTTTCGTTGAACTGCTTGATCAGCCGGTTCACCTCCGACACCGGCCGACCACTTCCCTTTGCGATCCGTGCGCGCCGAGACCCGTTCAGGATCTCGGGCTTGCGCCGCTCGTCGGGGGTCATCGACAGGATGATCGCCTCGACGTGCTTCATGCGCTTCGGATCGACGTTCCCCGTGGGCAGCGCCTTCTTCGCCCCCGGAATCATCTTCACGAGCTGCTCGAGCGGACCCATCTTCTGCAGCTGCCGCATCGCCACGAGGAAGTCCTCCAGCGTGAAGCGGCCGCGAAGCATGCGCTCCTGCAGCTTCTCCTGGGCCTCGGCGTCCATCGCGCGCTCGGCGCGCTCGACCAGCCCGACCACGTCCCCCATCTGGAGGATGCGCCCGGCGAGCCGCTGGGGATCGGCCGCGTCGAGGTCGTCGACCGTCTCTCCGACCCCCACGAACTTGATCGGCTTGCCCACCACACCGCGGATCGAGAGCGCCGCGCCTCCGCGCGCGTCCCCGTCCATCTTGGTGAGCACGACCCCCGAGATGTCGAGCACCTCGTCGAAGCCCTGCGCGATCCGGACGGCCTCCTGACCGGTCATGGCGTCCGCGACCAGGAGGATCTCCCGGGGCGCGAGCGCCTGCTTGAGGCGCCCGAGTTCCGCCATGAGCGGTTCGTCGATCTGCAGCCGTCCGGCCGTGTCAATCAGCAGGGCCTGATGGCCCTCGGCGCGAGCCCGCTCCAGAGCGGCCTCGGCCGTGCGTACGGGGTCGCCCCCGAACGTTCCGGCATGCACCGGCACGCCGATCTGCTCGCCCAGCGTCGCGAGCTGCTCCACGGCAGCCGGACGCTGCAGGTCGCACGCCGCCAGCAGCGGTGTCCGCCCCTCGCGAGCGAAGCGGCGCGCGAGCTTCGCAGCCGTCGTCGTCTTTCCCGAGCCCTGCAGCCCGACGACCATGATCACGGTCGGGGGCTTGGGCGCCCAGGCGATCCCGGGCCGCTCGCCTCCGAGCAGCCGCGCCAGCTCGTCGTGAACGATCTTCACGACCTGCTGGCCGGGCGAGACCGACTTGACGACCCGCTCCCCGAGCGCCCGCTCCTGCACGCGCTCGAGGAACTCGCGCGTCACCTTGTAGTTGACGTCGGCCTCGAGCAGCACCCGACGCACCTCGCGCAGGCCGTCCCGGATCATGGGTTCCGTGAGGATCCCACGCTCCCGGAACTTCCCGAGAACCGCGTCGAGCTTGTTACCGAGCTCCTCGAACATCGACGTCTGCGTGCTTCCGTCTCGCGTCCACACCCGACCGCACCGCGCTCGATCGAACATCGAGGCGGAAGCGACAGAGCTTGATAAGATATTCAGCCCTGCGCCGGGGCGGAAGTGGCGGCGCCGAACGCGTCAGTCGCGGTGGATGATCTGATCCCGGCGCGTGCCGACCGAGACCATGCGCACCGGCGCGCCGGCCAGTCCCTCGATGCGGTCGAGGTAGGCGCGGGCCTCGCGCGGCAGGTCCTCGAGCCGACGGGACCCGGCCGTGGAGCGCCGCCAGCCCGGGAGGGTTTCGTAGACCGGCGCCGCCCGCTCCAGGTGGCCGATGTCGGCGGGAAACTCTTCGAGCCGCTCGCCGCCCACCTCGTAGGCGGTGGCGATGCGCAGCTCGGGCAGGGTGTCGAGCACGTCGAGCTTGGTCACCGCCAGCCCGGTGAGCCCGTTCACGCGCGCCGCCAGGCGCACCAGCACGGCGTCGAACCAGCCGCAGCGGCGCGGCCGGCCGGTGGTCGCCCCGAACTCGCCGCCCAGCTCCCGCATGCGTTCGTCCATCGCCTCGTCGAAGGCGGTCGGCAGCGGCCCGTTCCCCACGCGGGTCGTATAGGCCTTGACCACGCCCAGCACCCGCTCGACGCGCGTCGGGCCGATGCCCACGCCGATCGCCGCCCCGCCGGCGGTGGTGTTCGACGAGGTGACGTAGGGGTAGGTGCCGTGATCGAGGTCGAGCGCGGTGCCCTGGGCACCCTCGAGCAGCACGCGGCGTCCTGCGTCGAGCGCGGCCGTGATCTCGAGTCCCACCTCGGTGCCCATGGCGCCGAGCAGGCGTTCGGCGGCGTCGAGGGCGCGGCGGGTGTCGGCCTCGAGCGCGGAGGGCGCATCCGCCCGGAGGTCGTCGAGCCGCGCGCGCGCGCGCCGCAACCCCTCCTCGGCCAGGCGCTCGGCGCGCGGCCGGTCCGAGAGGTCGGCCAGTCGCAGGCCGCGCCGGCCGGCCTTGTCTTCGTACGCGGGTCCGATGCCCCGCCCGGTCGTACCGATCTTGTCGGTGGCGGCCCCCTCGCGTGCTTGGTCGAGCACCCGGTGGTAGGGCATCAGCAGGTGCGCGCGCGTGCTCACCCCCACACGCCCCTCCACGTCGACGCCCCGCGCCCGCACCGCGTCGTATTCCTCGAAGAACTGCAGCACGTCGAGCACCACGCCGTTGCCCAGCAGACAGCGCGTGCCCGGGTGTAGGATGCCCGAAGGGATCTGATGGAGGACGAACTCGTCGTCGCCGACGTGGACCGTGTGGCCCGCGTTCGCGCCGCCCTGATAGCGGGCGATGACGTCGGCGTCCTCGGCCAGGACGTCGACGATCTTCCCCTTCCCCTCGTCCCCCCACTGACACCCGACCACGACGGTGCAGCGACCCTCGAGGGAGCGATTCGACACCTTGGGACCTCTCAGGAACCGACTACGGTGGGCAAAGAAAGAGCCCATCCCGGGCGCGTCGTGCGTGCGGACTGGGAGGGGCTTGGCCGCGTGAATCCCCGGCAAGGGTAGCGGGCCGGATAGGGGTCGTCAACGCCGCGTTTCGCCGCCCTCACGGACCGCATCCCGGCTCGATCCTGCCGACCCCATCCCCGCGCGCCGGCGCGGCGGCGCTCAGCCGCCCAGGCCCGCCTCGGCCAGGGCGCGCTCGACGGCCAGGGTCCCTCGCTCGTCCAGCGCCGGAAGCGGCGGGCGCGGGTCGCCCCCGCGCAGGCCGAGTCGGTCGAGCGCCGCCTTCACGCCCGGCACACCGAGCCCGCCCACCACCGCGTTGTGCAGCGGGCCCACCCGCTCCTGGATCCGCCCGGCCTCGGCCGAGTCGCCGTCCCGGAACGCAGCGTGGATCCGAGCGCATTCGCCGGGCATCAGGTTGGCCACCCCCAGGATGCCGCCGACCGCGCCCGCCTCGAGCGCGCCGTAGAACGCGGCGCCGCTGCCCACGAGCACCTGGAAGTCGTCGGGCGTGCGCGCCACCAGCTCGGCCACCAGTTCGAGGCTGCCGCGCGAGTCCTTGATCCCCACGATGTTGGGATGGCGCGCCAGCGTCTCGACGAGCCCGGTGGCGAACTCGAGCGTGCTGAACCGCAGCGGCACCTGATAGACGATGACGGGCACGGGCGAGGCGTCGGCCACGGCCCGGTAGTGAGCCGCGATCACCGGGTCGCTCATCGCGGCCCGGTAGAAGGCGGGCGGCTGCACGAGCACGGCGTCGGCGCCCGCCTCGGCGGCCGCCCGGCACAGGCGCACGGTGGCCCGCGTCGACTCGCAGCCGGCTCCGGCCACGAACAGGCGGTCGGGCGGCACGGCGTCGCGGGCGCTCTCCCACAGCCGCAG
>RFGQ01000786.1 GCA_003695865.1 Gemmatimonadota bacterium
CCGGGGGTCGGACCACCGGGAGCCGGCGCCCTCACCCGGGGTGCCGGTGTCTGCGTGGGGGCCGGAGAGCCGCCCGCCGCCAGCCTGCTCGCCGCCTCGAGCACCTCTTCGGCCGACAGCCCGTCGAAGACGACCTCGCGCGCGCCCAGCTCGGCCTGCTGCCTGAGATGGCGGGCGAACTCGGCCGCGTCGACGCGCGCCGCCGCGCCCCCTTCGCCGCTCACCGGCGGGCCTCCAGCAGCGCCGCCACGCCGTCGAGCACGGCCTCGGCCACGTCGTCCTTCGAGGCGAGCGGGAGCGCCTCCTCGCCGCCGCGCGCGTCGATCAGCACCACGCGGTTCGTCTCCACGTCGAACCCCGCGCCTTCCTCGCCGGCCGGGTTGGCCACCACGAGGTCGAAGCCCTTGGCCTCGAGCTTGGCGCGGGCGCGGGCGAGAAGATCGTCCGTCTCGAGCGCGAACCCCACGGCCACCGTGCCCGGCCGCCGGGCGTCACGCGTGTCGGCCGCCACGTCGGGGTTGGCCTCGAGGCGTACTTCGAGCTCGGCCCCGGTCTCGCTGCGCTTGAGCTTGCTCGATGCCGGCGCGGCCGGACGGTAGTCGGCGACCGCAGCCGCGAAGATCGCCGCGTCGCAATCGGGCAGACGCGCGCGCACCTCGGCCTCCATCTCGCGAGCCGTCTCCACCCGCACGAGTTCGGGGCCGTAGGGCTCGGGCGCGTGACCCGGCCCGGCCACCACCACGACCCGGGCGCCGCGCCGCCAGGCCGCCTGAGCGAGCGCATAGCCCATGCGCCCCGACGAGCGATTCCCGACGTAGCGCACCGGATCGAGCGGCTCGCGCGTGGGCCCCGCGGTCACGAGCACGCGCGTACCCTCGAAGCGGTCGTCGCGACCCAGCGCCCGGCCCACCTCTTCGACCAGCTCGTGCGGCTCGAGCATGCGACCGGGTCCCTCTCCCTCGCCGAACGCCAGCGGACCCACCGCCGGACCGGCCCGCACGTAGCCGAGCCGCTCCTCGAGGTGGCGCACGTTCGCCGCGGTCTGCGGGTGGGCGTACATGCGGTCGTTCATGGCCGGCGCGAACACCACGGGCGCGCGGGTGGCCAGCAGCGTTGTCGTGAGCAGGTCGTCGGCCCGCCCCTGCGCCGCCCGTGCGATGAAGTCGGCCGTCGCGGGCGCGACGAGGACGGCTTCGGCCTCGACGCCCAGGCGGATGTGCATGGCGGCGCCGTCGGACGAGAACAACTCGGTGAACGCCGGACGGCCCGTGACACCCTCGAACGAGAGCGGACGCACGAACGCCTCGGCGCCGGAGGTGAGGATCACGTCCACCTCGGCGCCGAGGCGCGTCAGGTCACGGGCAACCTGAACCGACTTGTAGGCGGCGATGCCCCCCGTGACGCCGAGCACCACCCGGCGTCCGGCCCAGGGCCGGCGCCCCCCGGGCCCGCAGCCGGCCTCGGGCGACGGGGTCTCCCCGCGGGACACGGTCGGGTCCCCGGGGCGCGCCTACGCCTCCTGGGCGCGGCGGCGCTTGACGAGCCGGAACTCGATCTCGCCCGAGGTGAGCGCCTCGAGCGCCCGCGTGGTGAGCTTCTTCTCCTCACCGATCGGCAGGGTCTCGCGCGGGAGCGCGTTGAGCTCACGAGCGTACTTGGCGGCGACGAGCACCCCCAGGTACTTGCTCATGGTGTGTTCGGCGACCTCGTCGGGCGTGAAGACGCGCATGGAATCCTCTCGTTGGACTGCGGGTTCGAAGGGAACGGGGGCGCGGGGGACCTCGCGTGCCCGCGCCGCCGTCCCGAACCCGAAAAGCTAGCGTGGGGCGGGCTTGGGGTGAAGGGCTCGAACGCCTCCTACCCCTCCCCCAGCACGCCGTCGATCTCGGTCTGGAGGCGCACCACCTCGGTCTCGAGGCCCCGCGCCCGCCGTGGCCGGTGACACTCGGCCCGGGTGATGGCCACGACGTCGGCGATCGCGCTCTCGAGGTCGTCGTTCACCACGATGTAGTCGAAGTCCGTGGCGCGGCGCAGTTCCTGCCGGGCCGCGCGCAGCCGGCGCCGCATCACCTCGTCGCTCTCCGTGCCGCGCCCGCGCAGGCGTCCCACCAGCGCCTGGGCGCTCGGCGGGAAGACGAACACGAGCACGGCCTCGGGCACCCGCTCGCGCACCTGCCGCGCACCCTGCACGTCGATGTCGAGCACCACGTGGCGGCCGGCCTCTGCGGCTTCTTCGAGCGCGCGCCCCGGCGTCCCGTACAGGTGCCCGTGCACCTCGGCCCACTCGACCAGCGCGCCGCCGTCGCGAAGCCGCTTGAACTCGGCCTCGTCCACGAAGCGGTAGTCGATGCCGTCGCGCTCCCCTTCGCGGGGTGGGCGCGTCGTCACCGACACGCTGAACACGAAGTGCTCGAAGCGCTCCACGAGCGCCCGTGCGATCGTCGTCTTGCCGGTGCCGCTCGGCGCCGCGAGCACCACGGGGAAGGTCCGGGCCGGCAGACCGCTCATTCCACGTTCTCCACCTGCTCGCGGAGGCGCTCGATCTCCTCCTTGAGGGCCATGGCGGCCTGCGAGATGGTCGCGTCGTTCGCCTTCGATCCGATCGTGTTCGCCTCGCGGTGCATCTCCTGTACGACGAACGAGAGCCGCTTGCCCACGGACTCCTCGCCGTCCCCCGCGAGCGTCTCGCGGAAGAGCTCGATGTGCGAGCGGAAGCGTACGAGCTCTTCGGCGATGTCCCACTTCTCGGCCAGGTAGGCGATCTCTCGGGCGAGGCGCTCCTCGTCGACGTCGTCCTGCTCCGCCAGCGCCCGCACGGCCTCGCGCAGGCGGTCGCGCTCGGCGACGAGGCGCTCGGGCGCGCGCGCCTCGATACGGCCCAGTTCCTCGGCGAGCGCGTCGAGGCGGGCCTCGAAGTCGGCACGCAGGCGCTCGCCCTCGACCTCGCGCAGCGCCACCGCGGCGGCCGCCGCCTCTTCGACCAGCGCCCGCAGGAGCGCCTCGTCGACATCCCCGGCGTCCGGACCCCGGGAGGGCTGCACCACGTCTCCGAAACGCAGCACGTCGGCCAGGCTCACGTCGCCCGCAAGGTCGAGCGCGGCTCTGAGCTCGCGCAGCGCCTCGGCGTAGGCCCGGGCTCGCTCGACGTCCACGACCAGGCCG
>RFGQ01000787.1 GCA_003695865.1 Gemmatimonadota bacterium
TCGTAGGGGAAGGCGTCGCCCACGTAGGCGACGGCGGCGCCGCTGAGCATGCGGAAGCACAGCGCGACGGTCTGGCGTTCGGGCAGCGGGTCGACGAGCCCCCAGTTCGAGTTCATCGGCTGGAAGTGCTTCGGGTCGCCTTCGCGTAGGTAGCGGCAGAGCCCCCCCAGCATTGTGGTGGGAGGCGGCGCCACCGGCGCCTCGCCGCGCAGCACGCGGTCGAGGTTTACGCCGGCCAGAATGCCGCTCGCGGCGGACTCCGTATAGCCCTCCACGCCGGTGAGCTGCCCGGCGAAAAGCAGGTCGGCCCGCCCCGGAGCGGAACCGCCCGGTCCCAGCACCGCCGGAGCGTTGAGATAGCTGTTGCGGTGAATCGAACCCCAGCGTAGGAACTCGGCCTCGGCGAGCCCTGGAATCATCCGGAACACGCGCTTCTGCTCCCCGATCCGCAGGCGCGTCTGAAAGCCGACCATGTTCCACATCTGGCCCGCCCGGTCCTCGCGTCGGAGCTGCACGACGGCCCACGGACGCCGCCCGGTGCGCGGATCTTCGAGACCGATTGGCTTCATCGGACCGAAGCGCAGCGTGTCGCGCCCCCGCTGCGCCATGACCTCGATCGGAAGACAGCCCTCGAAGTAGGGCACCGCATCCCAATCGTGGCCCTCGTAGACATCGGCTTCGAGGAGGGCGTCGATGAACGCTTCGTACTCCTCCTTCGACATCGGGCAGTTCAGGTAGTCGGCGTCCTCGCCGAAGCGACCGGCCTCGAACACGATGCTCTCGTCGAGCGACTCGCGGTCCACGATCGGTGCGATGGCGTCGAAGAACGCCAGTCCGTCGACTCCGAGCGCTTCGCGGATCGCTTCGGAGAGCGCGTCGGAGGTCAGCGGGCCGGTGGCGATCACGGCGGGGCCTTCGGGGAGCGCGGTGCACTCGGCGCGTTCGACCTCGATGCGGGGATGGGCCGAGACCGCGGCGGTCATCGCTTCGGCGAAGCGGTGACGATCGACCGCGAGGGCCGACCCGGCCGGGACCCGGGCCTCGTCGGCGGACGCCAGCAGCACGGAGCCCAGCAGGCGCATCTCTCGCTTGAGCTCACCATGCGCGTTGGCGGGGTCCTCACTCTTGAACGAGTTCGTGCACACGAGCTCGCCCAGGCGATCGGTCTGGTGCGCCGGTGTGCCCCGGACCGGGCGCATCTCGAGCAGGCGCACACTCCAGCCTCGCTGCGCGAGCTGCAGCGCCGCCTCGCACCCGGCCAGGCCCCCGCCGATCACCGTTACCTCACCCATCGTCGTCCCTTCCTGGTCAGCGGCGCGCGCCGCGGCGCCCGCCGCCCCGCTTCTTCCGCTTGGCCGCACGAGCCAGCAGCTCAACCGCCTCGTCCAGCTCCAGTTCGTCGGGCTCCATACCCTTCGGCAGGCTCGCGTTCACCTTGCCGTCCGTCACGTACGGGCCGTAGCGGCCCGCCAGCACCTGCAACGTCTGGCCCGTCTCCGGGTGCGGTCCCAGCTCGCGCAGCACCTGGCGGCCCGCCGCCTTCTGCTCGAGCAGCGCCAGCGCCTCGTCGAGGGTGACCGTGAACATGTGCGTCTCGTCCTTCAGGCTCGCGAAGGTCTTGCCCTTCCGCACGAAGGGCCCGAAGCGGCCCAGGCCCGCCACGACCTCTTCCCCGCTCGCGGGGTCGACCCCCACGTGCCGGGGCAGCGAGAGCAACTTGAGCGCGTACTCCAGATCCACGTCCTCGGGCTTGCGCCCGCGCGGCAGGCTCGAGCGCTTGGGCTTGTCGCCGTCCTCGCCCGCGTCTCCAAGCTGCACGTACGGCCCGTAAGGCCCGTTGCGCAGGTACACGGGTAGCCCGGTCTCGGGGTCGGTCCCGAGCGGCTCGTCGGGCCCCGCCGAGTCGAGCGGACGCGTGCCCCGGCACTCGGGGTACCCCGAACAGCCCAGGAAGCGGCCGAAACGGTTCCAACGCACCAGCATGGGGCGTCCACAGCGGTCGCACGTCTCCCCTTCCGCCGCGAGGATCTCTTTGACGATCTCGTCGGAGCGGGCCTCGCCTTCGTCGAGGCGGCGACGGAAGGGCGGGTAGAAGTCGTGGAGCACGTCCCGCCACTCCATCTCCCCTTCCTCCACCTGGTCGAGTTCGTCCTCCATACGGCTCGTGAACTCGACGTCGAAGATGTCGGGGAACACCTTCACGAGCAGTTTCGAGACCGTGTCGCCCAGCGCCGTCGGGTGGAACCGCCGGTCCTCGAGTTCCACGTAGCCCCGATCCTGGAGGGTCGAGATGATCTGGGCGTAGGTCGACGGGCGGCCGATGCCCAGGCGCTCCAACTCGCGCACCAGGCTGGCTTCGGAATAGCGCGGCGGCGGCTGCGTGAAGTGCTGCTTCGGGTCGATGCCCAGCAGGCGGGCGATGTCGTCCACCTCGAGCGCCGGCAACGGTTCGAGGTCGTCGAGCCGGCGGTGGTCTCCGGCCTCTTTCGCCTCGATGTACAGGCGGGTGAAGCCCTCGAACTTCACCACCGATCCGGTCGAGCGGAACCGGAAGCGGCGCCCGTCCGAGCCGGCCAGGTCGAAGTCCACGGTCGTCGTGTCGTAGACCGCGGCCGACATCTGGCTCGCCACGAACCGCAACCAGATGAGCTCGTAGAGGCGCGCCTGGTCGGGCTCGAGCACGTTACGCACGTCGTCGGGGTGAATGTCGACGTTCGTGGGCCGGATGGCCTCGTGCGCCTCCTGAGCACCGCGCTGCTGGCGCCCGGCCCACAGCCTGGGTGAGCCCGGCCGATACGACTCGCCGAACTCCCGCTCGATCCAGCGCCGGGCCTCGTCCACCGCCAACGGCGACACGCGCGTGGAGTCCGTGCGCATGTACGTGATCAGTCCGACCGCGCCCCGGCCCGGCAGCTCGACGCCCTCGTAGAGCCGCTGCGCCGTGGTCATGGTCCTACGTGCCGAAAAGCGGAGCCGCTTGGCCGCTTCCTGCTGGAGCGTCGAGGTCGTGAACGGAGGCGCCGGATTCTTTCGCCGTTCCCGCCGCTTCACCTCGCTGACGCGGAACGGCACGCCCTCGACCGCCTCCAGTACGCCCCGGGCCGCGTCCTCGTCGGGCAGCGTGAACGCCTTGCCGTCGATCTTGTGCAGCTTGGCCTCGAACGCCTGCTCGTCCTTCTCGAGCCGCGCCGTGATCGACCAGTACTCCTCGGGCGTGAACGCACGGATCTCGTCCTCGCGCTCACAGATCAGGCGCAGGGCGACCGTCTGCACGCGCCCGGCCGACAGGCCCGGACGGATCGGCTTCCACAGGAACGGACTCACCTGGTAGCCCACGAGCCGGTCCAGGATGCGCCGCGCCTGCTGCGCCTCGACCTTGCGCATGTCGATCGGGCCCGGCTCCTCGAGCGCCCGCTGTACCGCCGGGCGGGTGATCTCGCGGAAGGTCACCCGCTGGAAGCGGTCGGCGTCCTTGTCGAGCCCGAGCTGCTCGGCCACGTGGTACGCGATCGCCTCGCCTTCGCGATCGGGGTCGGTGGCCAGGATGATGCGCTCCGCGTTGCGCGCCTTGCGCTTGAGCTCCTGGATGACCTTCCCCTTGCCGCGGATCGTCACGTATTGGGGCTCGAAGCCACCCTCGATGTCGACTCCGAGTTCCTTCGGCGGCAGGTCGCGGACGTGCCCCACCGACGCGGCCACGTCGTACCCCGAGCCGAGGTAGCGACCGATGGTCCGCGCCTTCGCGGGGGACTCCACGATGACCAGGTTCTTCCCTTTGGATGCCGCCATGAATCCTTTTTCGTTCGTGTCGTGGCGGGCGCCGCGCGCCGGCCGGTTCAGTCGTCGTGCGGCGGCACCTCCGGCCCCGCCGCCCGTGCCTCGATGTACGCCGCGATCCGGCCCGCGATCTCGGCGGGCGTCCGTCCCGCAGTGTCGAGATGAAGAAGGGCGGCCCGGTAGGCCGACTCGCGCTCGGCGAGCAGCCTGCGCGCCGCGGCGAGCGGGTCGTCGTTGTCGAGCAGGGGACGCATCCCCGGCTCGGCCGAAGCCCGCTCGACGGCCTCTTCGGCCGTCACGCGAAGCCACACCGCCAGCGTCCCGGTAGGCAGGGCCTCGAGGGGTCGCGCGGGCGTGGCAGGCCAGCCGCCTCCGCTCGCGACGATCACCCGGTCGCGCTCCAGCAGCGCGCCCATCACGGACCGCTCAACCTGGCGGAAGGTCGCCTCACCGTCCACCCGGAACACCTCGGCGATGCTCCGTCCCATTCGGCGCTCGGCCTCTTCGTCGGCATCGACGGCCTGCCAGCCCAGACGCTCGGCCAGGGCGCGGGCGACGCTCGTCTTGCCGCTGGCCATGAAGCCCACGAGCACCACACGGCGGACCGGGGACGGGTCACCGCTCGCCATACCCGCGGTCGTTCAGGTACGCGACGTATCCCTCGAAGTTGCGCCGCACCTCGCTGAGCGCGTCGCCGCCGAACTTCTCGAGGAAGGCGTCGGCCAGCACGAGCGCGACCATGGCTTCCCCGACCACCGCGGCCGCGGGCACCGCGCACACGTCGCCCCGCTCCACCGCCGCATCCCCCTCCGCGCCCGTGCGCATGTCGACCGAGGGCAGGCGGTTGCGGAGCGTGGCGATGGGCTTCATCGCCGCCCGTACCACGATCGGCTCGCCGGTGCTCACACCGCCCTCCAGCCCGCCGGCCCGGTTCGAGGCACGCCCCAGGCCGCCCCCGCGCTCGTGCCCCTCATCCCGTACGATCGGGTCGTGCACCTGCGATCCGGGTCTTCGGGCACCTTCGAAGCCCAGCCCCAGTTCCACACCCTTGATCGCCTGGATCGACATCATGGCGCCCGCGAGACGGCCGTCGAGCTTGCGGTCGTACGAGACGTAGCTGCCCAGCCCCGCGGGCAGCCCCGTGGCCACGACCTCGAACACGCCGCCCAGCGTGTCACCCGCCTCTTTGGCACGGTCGATCGCAGCCATCATGCGCTCTCCCGCCTCGGCATCGAGCGTGCGCACGGGCGAGGCGTCGGCCGCGCCGTTCAGGTCTTCGGGGTAGGACTCCGGGGGCGACGCCTCGACGTCTCCGATCGAGACCACGTGGCTGCCGATGCGTACGCCGAACAGCTCGAGCAGGCGGCGCGCCACGGCCCCGCAGGCCACCCGTGCGGCCGTCTCCCGTGCGCTGGCGCGCTCGAGGATGTCGCGCGTGTCGCGCCGGTCGTACTTGAACAGCCCCACGAGGTCGGCGTGCCCGGGACGCGGCAGATAGAGCGAGCGTAGCGCCTTGGGGTTCCCCTCGGGGTCGGGCGGCAGCGGCGACATCGCCGTCTGCCAGTTTTCCCAGTCGCGGTTCCACACGACCATCGCGATCGGCGATCCGAGCGTCTCGCCCAGTCGAACGCCCGAGATGAGCTCGGCGCGGTCCGACTCGATCTGCATGCGGCGCCCGCGGCCGTAGCCCCCCTGCCGGCGGGCCAACTCGGGGTCGATGTGCTCCTCGGCGATCAGCGGCACGCCGGCCGGGATCCCCTCGAGGATCGCGACCAGGCCGCGGCCGTGCGATTCGCCCGCCGTGCGGAAGGACAGGGCTCTCATGCGGTGGATGGTCCTCCGGGTAAACGCCGGTCCGCCCCTGCGGACCCACGGGATCGTTCGTGCGCGTTCGTGGGCGCCAATCCTAAAACGGGCACCGCCGCCATCCTAGACGCGGGGCCTTCGCCCGGGCAACAGCCCGGCCCGGGCGGGCCGCCCCCA
>RFGQ01000788.1 GCA_003695865.1 Gemmatimonadota bacterium
CCGACGGCGCGTGGCGCATCCCGCGGCTGATCCTCGAGACCGTCCGCCGTCAGCAGGCCGACCGCGTGATGCAGCTGAGCCGGGGGATGCGCCCGGCGTGACCGAGCGCCGCCATTTCCTCACGCGGGCGGGTCGTACACGACGATCGCGTCGTCGACATCCGCCGCCATCTGTCGCACCGCGTCCAACGCCCGAAGCATCGTTGCGCGGTCGATGTCGAGCCCCATCGTTGTCGGCCGGCTCATCCCGCGCTCCTCGAGTGTCATCCCACGAGTGTCGAGGATGTACGCGACCGGCGCCCCGTCGATCACCGCCACGACGCGGAGCCCCGGCAGCGGGGCGGCGGAGCGAGGAAACCGCCGAACCGTATCACAGGCGACGATGGCCTCGGCGGGGGGTGCGCGAAACTCTGTGTACGGCCAATCGTCCGCCGGCGGGCGGGGGTACCGCAGCAGCGTCGCGCGGAGGTCCAGCCCCGCGTGCCGACCCATGGCCACCAGCGCGTCGACCTCACCCCGCCAGAGCTGCGCGGGGTTGGGGAACTCGTGATCGTGCGCGTCCGGGTGATCGAACGGGAGCAACCGACCGGGCGTCATCATCCGAGCGCCCTCTTCGACGCTGCCAAGAGACACACAGAACACGGGGCTCTCGCGCGCCACGGTGACGTCCGGGCTGACAGCCCTTGGAGCGCAGCCGGTCGTCCCCCATAGCGCCCACGAGATACAGATCACGGCCAGCCCGACAGCCTGAAGCATTGCGACACCTCCTAAGGGATGCGGCGACGGGGCGGCGTGGCCCAGATCGCCCTTGGTCCGCTATGGATGGAACGCCTCCGAGTCGCGGTTTTCGCGCGCAGACAAGGCGCCGAGCCAGTCGCCAGACGGGCCGACGCAACGTCATCGTTCGGTGGCGGCCGGCCGACAAATACGCCATGATCCTCATGCCATGCAGCGTCTGACGATCACAATTGATGAGCGCGACGGGGCCACGGTCCTCGCGCTTGTCGGCGACGCCGCCCTCGAGCACGCCGACGAACTCGAGCGGGCCGCGAGCCGAGCCCTCGGCGCCCGACCGGCGCGGCTCATCGTGGACCTCACGGGCGTCTCCTTCATCGGCAGCCTCGGCGTCGGGATCATCATCGCCGTATGCGTCCAGACCCAGAAGCAACGCGGCCGGGCGGTCGTGGCTTGCCCCCCGGGGAACGCTCATGAGGTGCTCGCGCGCTGCCGGCTAGATGCGGTGGCGCCGATCGTCGCGTCGGTCGATGACGCGATCGCGGCG
>RFGQ01000789.1 GCA_003695865.1 Gemmatimonadota bacterium
CATCGCCTGCTCGGGCGTGAGGCGCGAGATGGGGGGCAGCACCCCGAACGCGTCGGCCGTCAGGAAGACCACGTTGCGCGGATGGCCCGCCCGGCTCGGCTCCACCGCGTTGGGGATGTAGTGCAGCGGATACGACGCGCGCGTGTTCTCGGTGATCGAGCCGTCGTCGTAGTCGATCTCGCGCGTCGCCTCGTCGAGCACGACGTTCTCGAGGATCGTGCCGAACATCCGCGTGGCCTGATAGATCTCGGGTTCGCCGTCGGCCGAGAGGCGGATGGTCTTCGCGTAGCAGCCGCCCTCGAAGTTGAACACCCCGTCGGCACCCCAGCCGTGCTCGTCGTCGCCGATGAGCCCGCGCGACGGATCGGCCGAGAGCGTCGTCTTGCCCGTGCCCGAAAGCCCGAAGAACAGGGCCACATCGCCGTCATCCCCCACGTTCGCCGAGCAGTGCATGGGCATCACGCCCCGGTCGGGCAGCATGTAGTTGAGCACCGAGAAGATCGACTTCTTGATCTCGCCCGCGTAGCCGGTGCCGCCGATCAGCACCATGCGCTCCTTGAAGTTGACCACCACGAACACACCCGAGCGGGTGCCGTGGCGCTCGGGGTCGGCCAACAGCGAAGGCGCGTGCAGCACCGTGAACTCGGGCCTGAACGCCGCCAGCTCGTCGGCGCCCAGGCGCAGGAACATGTTGTACGCGAACAGGCTGTGCCACGCGGTCTCGGTGACCACGCGCACGTTCAGCCCGAACTGAGGATGGGCTCCGGCGCGGGCGTCCCGCACCCACAGTTCGCGCCCGTCGGAGAGGTGCGCCACAACGTCGCGCCGCAGCGCCTCGAAGTGTTCCTCCGAGAGCGGCACGTTGACCTTGCCCCAGTCTACCGTGTCTTCGGTCGACGGCTCCCGCACGGTGTACTTGTCGTTCGGAGAGCGGCCCGTGTAGGGGGCCGTCACCGCCGCAAACCCACCCATGTGGGCCAGGCGGCCCTCTCCCCTCGCCAGTGCGGCTTCGTAGAGCAGCGCCGGCGACTCGTTCCAGTGGACCGCGCCGCCCGGCTCGATACCATGCGCCTCGAGCCCCACGCGGCCCGTGGGCGCGTGCGAGCCGGCCGTCCGCTCCTGCATCTGCATGGACATGCTACACGTCCTCCGACGTGGTTGAGCTCCTTCGTTGGGGCCCTTCCGTGCCGGTCCGGCGACCCACCCGCCGCCGCGAGGTCACGGTCGGGAGAAACAGCCCCTAAACCTGCGACGAACGGGCCTGCGCGTCCACACAGGCGATGGTGATCAGGTGGATCAGGTCCTGCACGGTGGCGCCGCGCTGCGAGACGTGGATCGGACGCGCCATCCCCAGCAGCACCGGGCCGATGATCTCGGCTCCGCCCAGCTCGCCCAGCAGCTTGTAGGCGATGTTCGCGGCGCCCAGGCTCGGGAAGACGAGCACGTTCGCCGAATCACTGAGCCTGGCGAACGGATAGGTCTCTTCCCGGAGCAGATCGTTCACCGCCGTGTCGGCCTGCATCTCGCCATCGACCTCGAGGTCGGGGCGCAGCTCGCGCACCCGTTCGACCGCCTTGGCCACCCGCCTCGACGAGTCGTGCGGGGCGGAGCCGAAGTTGCTGAACGACAGCATCGCGATGCGGGGCGTCAAGCCGAGGCCTTCGGCGAAGCCGGCGGTGAGCAGTGCCACCTCGGCGAGCGTCTCCTCGTCGGGATCGATGTTCATGGTGGTGTCGGCGAAGAACAGCATGTCGCGGTTGGGCAGCGCCACCAGGTGCACGCCCGCTACCCGCCGCACACCGTCGGCCGTGCCCACTACCTGCAGCGCCGGCCGGACGATCTCGGGATAGTGCGAGTCGGTGCCGGCCACCATGGCGTCGGCGTCGCCCATGAGCACCATCATCGACCCGAACCAGGTGGGCTCATACATCTTGGCCTTCGCCTCGGCCAGGGTGAGGCCCTTGCGTGCCCGCCGCTCGAACAATGCGTCGGCGTAGCGATAACGGGTGGGCTCGTCGCTCGACTGGTGGAACACCGTGGCGCCTTCCAGGCTCACGCCGAGCTCCTCGGCCCGCTGGTAGACCTTGTCGGGCCGGCCGAGCAGGATGGGCCGGGCGATCCCCTCCTCGAGGATCTGCGCGGCCGCCCGGATGATGCGCAGGTTGTAGCCGTCGGCGAGCACCACGCGCTTGGGCTCGCGGCGTGCCCGCTGCACCAGCGTGCGCATGAGTTGGCGCCCCGGCCCCAGGCTCGCCCGCAGCCGGTCGACGTACTCGTCGAGGTCGAGCTCGACCCGGGCGAGTCCGGTCTCCATCGCCGCGCGCGCCACCGCGGGCGCCACGTGGTACAGCACCCGCGGATCGAACGGCTTGGGGATCAAGTACTCGGGCCCGAACGCGAAGGCCGTCCCGCCGTACGCCTCGGCCACCGTCTCGGGCACGTCGGCCCGTGCGAGGTCGGCGAGCGCGCGCGTCGCGGCCAGCTTCATCTCTTCGTTGATGCCCCGCGCGCGCACGTCGAGCGCGCCCCGGAAGATGAACGGAAAGCCCAGGACGTTGTTCACCTGGTTCGGATAGTCCGAGCGCCCGGTGGCCATGATCGCGTCGTCGCGAACGGCCTTCACCTCTTCGGGCGTGATCTCGGGATCGGGGTTCGCCAGCGCGAAGATGAGCGGCCGCTCGGCCATGCGGGCCACCATGTCACCCTTCACCACCCCACCGACGCTCAGCCCCACGAACACGTCCGCCCCTTCGAGCGCGTCCGTCAGCGTCCGCATGTCGGTATCGCGGGCGAAGTCCTCCTTGTAGCGGTCCATCGCCTCTTCGCGGCCCCGGTAGATCACGCCGTGCGAGTCGCACATGACGATCTTCTCGGGATCCACCCCCAGATTCTGGAAGTGCCGCGCCGTGGCCATGGCCGAAGCGCCCGCGCCGCTGAACACCACGCGAACGTCCTCGATCTTCTTGCCCACCACGTCGAGCGCGTTGAGCAGCGCCGCGCCCGCGATGATCGCAGTGCCGTGCTGATCGTCGTGGAAGACCGGGATCTCGAGGGATTCCCTGAGCCTGGACTCGATTTCGAAGCACGCCGGCGCGCTGATGTCTTCGAGGTTGATGCCGCCCACGGTGGGCTCGAGCAGCTCGCAGAAGCGGATGATCTCTTCGGGATCCTCCGAGTCGACTTCGATGTCGAAGACGTCGATGCCCGCGAACTTCTTGAAGAGGACGCCCTTGCCCTCCATCACCGGCTTCGAGGCGAGCGCCCCGAGATTGCCGAGTCCGAGGACGGCCGTGCCGTTCGAGACGACGGCGACCAGATTTCCGCGGGCCGTGTAGCGGAACGCGTCGTCGGGGTTGTCGGCGATGGCGAGGCAGGGCTCCGCCACACCGGGACTGTAGGCGAGTGACAGATCGGCCTGTGTCGCGACCGGCTTGGTCGGGACGACCTCGATCTTGCCGGGCCGGCCCTGCTCATGGTACTCGAGAGCATTCTGCCGGGGGATCTTCATGGAAGGCGCATCCGGTTTCGGGTTCGGCCGGCATCCGCCCGGAGCGGACGCCGGGGGGTGGCGGCCGCCCGCAGCGCGCAGGACGTTCGGTCGTCACCGGAGCGAACGGGAATCGTAGCCGCGGCGCCCAGGCGGGTCAATCAGGCTTCCTGCCACTCATGCGCCTGCCAGACCGGCTGTGCCGGGCGGGCCACGGGAGGGCGGTCGACGAGCGGACGCACGGGTTGTGACGGGCGGGCCGCTCGGGTGTATCGTAGCGGGTGGAGGAAGGAAACGCAGAGGACCACCAGCGCCGCCGCTCGCCCGGCGGCCACCAGGGAGGCCAATGGAGATCAAGCCGGGCCACATGGTCCACCTCGGGTACGGCAAGTACTGGCGGTCGGACGACATCGTGGGTCTGCGCCCCATCGA
>RFGQ01000790.1 GCA_003695865.1 Gemmatimonadota bacterium
CGGGGGCGCCCTCGGCTACCGCCTCTTCGTGCGAGCGGGACCGGCGCCGTCGACGGCGTCGGGAGGGGGACGACACAACGGACCATGAAGCAACGCGAGAGCGAAGCGATGTCGATTTCTGCGAAGGATGTGAAGGCCCTGCGCGACCGTACCGGCGCCGGGATGATGGACTGCAAGAAGGCGCTCACCGAGACGAACGGCGATCTCGAGGCGGCGATCGATCTGCTGCGCGCCAAGGGCGCGGCGAAGGCGGCCAAGCGCGCCGAGAAAGCGGCCAACGAGGGGACGATCGGCCACTACGTCCACTTCGACAACAAGACGGCGGTGCTGGTCGAGCTCAACTGCGAGACCGACTTCGTCGCCAACACCGACGACTTCAAGCAGCTCGCCAAGGATCTGGCACTGCACGTGGCGTCTTCGGCTCCGCTCGCCGTGTCTCCCGATCAGATTCCGGCCGAGGTGGTGCAGCGGGAGCGGCAGGTGTACCTCGAGCAGGTGAAGGAGGAGGGAAAGCCAGCCGAGATCGCCGAGAAGATCGTCGAAGGGAAGATGAGCAAGTTCTTCAAGGAGAACACCCTGCTCGCGCAGCCCTTCGTCAAGGACCCGGACAAGACGATCGAGCAGTTGATCACCGAGGTCTCGGCCAAGACCGGCGAGAAGATCGAGGTGGCTCGTTTCGTGCGCTTCAAGGTCGGGGAGCGCGCCTGAGCATTCGCACCAGCCCGGGGAGGAGGCCGTCGTGGCGGAGTCGGCCGAGGAACTGAAGTACCGCAGGGTGCTGCTGAAGCTTTCGGGCGAGGCGCTGGCGGGCGACCGGGGGTTCGGCATCGAACCCTCGGTCGTCGACCGCCTCACCGACGAGATCCGCACCGTGCACGAAATGGGCGTCTCGCTCGGCGTGGTGATCGGCGGCGGCAACATCGTGCGCGGCGCGTTGGCCAGCCAGAAGGGCATGGACCGCGTACAGGCGGACTACATGGGCATGCTGGCCACGGTCATCAACGCCCTGGCGGTGCAGGACCTGCTCGAACGCAAGAAGGTGGCGACACGGGTCATGACGGCCGTGCGCATGGAGGAGGTCGCCGAACCCTACATCCGGCGGCGGGCGCTGCGGCACATGGAGAAGGGAAGGGTCGTGCTGTTCGCGGGCGGCACCGGCAATCCCTACTTCAGCACCGACACCGCGGCCGTGCTGCGTGCCATCGAGATGGACTCCGACGTGGTCATCAAGGCCACGAAGGTCTCGGGCGTGTACACCGCAGACCCCGTGCGCGACCCTACTGCGGAGTTTCTTCCCACAGTTACTTTCCAGGAAGTCGTCGCGAGGGAGCTGGGCGTCATGGACGCGCCGGCCGTTTCCCTGTGCAAGGAGAACGGACTGCCCATCATCGTGCTCAACCTGGAGGACCGCGGCGCCGTCGCGGCCGCGATCCGGGGCGAGCGCGTCGGCACCCTCGTGTCCTGAGTACGAACCCCTGAGCGGCCGGGCCCCCGGCCGGGTCCGGAAGGAGCGTGGCGCGATGCCCCTTGAAGACGCGAAGAAGCGGATGGAGGAGGCCGTCGAGGCCGTGCGGCGTGAGTTTTCGACCGTGCGGACCGGCAAGGCGACCCCGGCGCTCCTCGACACGGTACGGGTCGATGCGTACGGGTCGAAGATGCCGATCAACCAGCTTGCGACGGTCTCGACGCCCGAGCCGACCCTGCTCGTGGTGCAGCCCTTCGACCGCGCGCTGATCCCCGACATCGAGCGCGCCATCCAGCAGGCCGACCTGGGCCTGAACCCCGCCAACGACGGCAACGTCATCCGCATCCCGATTCCGCCTCTGAACGAGGAGCGCCGCAGGGAATACGTGCGCCTGCTGCACAAGATGGCCGAAGAGGGTCGCGTGTCGGTACGTCACGCTCGCAAGGTGGCCAACGACGAGATCAAGGTGCAGCTCAAGGACCACGAGATGGGCGAGGACGAGGGGCACCGCGCGCTCGAGGAGGTACAGAAGCTCACCGACGAATACATCGGCCGCATCGACGACATGCTCGCCCACAAGGAGAAGGAGGTGATGGCGATCTGACGTCGCCGTCCTCCCCATGAGCGCGTCCGAACGTCTTCGCCAGATCCGCATCGGCGGGTTGGTGCCCCGGCACGTCGCCGTGATCATGGACGGCAACGGACGCTGGGCGCGCCAGCGAGGCCTGCCGCGCCACGCCGGACACAAGGCCGGCATGCGGTCGGTGCGCGAGGCGATCGAGGGTGCGATCGAGGCGGGCGTGGAGGTTCTCACGCTGTTCGCGTTCTCGACCGAGAACTGGCAGCGGCCCCGACCCGAGATCTCGGCGCTCATGGGTCTGCTCAGACTGTACGCCCACAGGGAAAAGGCCGAGCTGCGGGAGCAGGGGGTCGAGGTGCACGTCTTGGGCGACCTCGATCAGCTCGACCGCGGCACCCGGCGTGCCGTCGACGACATCGTGCGTTCCACGGCCGGCGGCGATCGGTTGCGGCTGAACCTGATGATCTCCTACAGCGGCCGCGAAGAGATCCTGCGCGCGTGCCGGCGGTTGGCCGAAGAGGTCGCCACGGGCGCTCGAGCCGCCGCGGACGTGGACGAAGAGGCCTTCGAGGCGCACCTCTTCACCGCCGGCGTCCCCGACCCGGACCTGCTCATCCGCACCTCGGGCGAGGTGCGCGTGAGTAACTTCCTGCTCTGGCAGCTCGCCTACACCGAGATGTACATCACCCCGGTGCTGTGGCCCGACTTCGACCGCGAGGAACTCTTCGAGGCGATCCTCGACTTCCAGCGTCGGGAGCGCCGCTTCGGCCGCGTGTCGGCCGTCTGAGGATCTTCCAGCTCAACGAGGTGGCGCGTGGCGCGTGGTGAACTGGGCAGTCGTGTGCTGGTGGCCGCGATCGGGATCCCGATCGCGTTCGGACTGATCTACCTAGGCGGCTGGGCGCTCGGCGTGCTGATGGGCGTGGCTGCGGGCCTGTCGGCGTCCGAGTACTATTCGATGGCCGAGGCGAAGGGCGTGCGTCCGCTCTACCTCACCGGCGTGATCGTGGCCGCGGGAATGCCGCTTCTGGCCACGGCGTTTCCCACGTACGCGGCCTTCGCCCCGTGGGCGTTCGGCGTCGTGATGGCCGTGGCCCTGTACGCGCTCGCCGAGGCGATGTGGACCCGCTGGCCGGACGATCGGCCGCTGGGCGCGAGCGCCGTCACCGTTACGGGCATCCTCTACGCGGGCATGACGCTGGCGTTCGCGGCGTTGCTGCGGCACCTGCCCGAGACGGTCGACCCCGACGCGAGCGCGTGGCACGGAACCTGGCTCGTCGTCTTCCCCCTCTGGGTGACCTGGTGGGGAGACACGGCGGCCTATTTCGCGGGCACACGCTGGGGCCGGGCCAAGCTCTTCGAGGCGGTGAGTCCCAAGAAGACCTGGGTGGGGTCGATCGCCGGAGTGGTCGCATCGGTGGTGGGCGCCGCGCTCTTCGGGTCTCTGGCGCTCGCCGACGTGCCCGGGTTCGGTGTGGGACCGGCCACCGCGGCGCTGCTCGGCGTACCCATCGGCATCGTGGGTCAGATCGGCGACCTGGCCGAGTCCGTACTCAAGCGCGAGGCGGGCCGGAAGGATTCCTCGAACCTGCTTCCAGGCCACGGGGGCGCGCTCGACAGGCTGGACGCGCTCTTCTTCACAGTGCCGCTCACCTACGGCCTGCTGGTGCTGCTGGCGTGATCCGGCTGGCGATCCTCGGGTCCACCGGGTCGATCGGACGCAGCACCCTCGAGGTCGTGCGCCGCCACCCCGGCCGCTTCGAGGTCGTGGCGCTCGCCGCGCGACGCTCCGCTGCGGCGCTGGCCGAACAGGCGCACACGTTCTCGCCCCGCGCCGTCGTGCTGGTCGACGGGGAAGCCCCGGCCGAGGTCGAAGGTGGGGCGCGCTGGGGGAGGGGCTCCGACGCGCTGATCGAGCTGGCGCGCCGCGACGACGTGGACGTGGTCGTCAACGCGATCGTCGGCGCCGCCGGACTCGAGGCCACGCTCGCCGCCCTCGAGGCCGGCAAACGGCTGGCGTTGGCCAACAAGGAGTCGCTCGTGGCGGGCGGGCCGCTGGTGCGCCGCGCGGCCGAGGCGGGCGGGGGAGAGCTGGTGCCGGTCGACTCGGAGCACTCCGCGATCCTGCAGTGCCTCGCCGGATGTGACCGCGGCTCGGTGCGCCGGCTGGTGCTCACGGCCTCCGGGGGACCGTTTCGAGGCTGGGACCAGGGGCGGCTCGCGGCGGCGACGCCGCGTGCCGCGCTGCGTCATCCCACCTGGGACATGGGCGCGAAGATCACCATCGATTCCGCGACGCTGGCCAACAAAGCGCTCGAGGTCATCGAGGCTCACTACCTCTACGGGCTCGACTACGATCGCATCGAGGCCGTGGTGCACCCCCAATCGGTGGTGCACTCCTTCGTCGAATTCGTGGACGGGTCGGTGCTCGCGCAGCTCGGCTTCCCGACGATGGAGCTGCCGATCCTCTACGCGCTCACGCACCCCGAGCGGCTGCCCGACGAGGCGCTGCGGACCTTCGACCCGGTGCGGGCGTCGCCGCTCACGTTCGAGCCCATCGACTCCGGCGCCTTCCGCCTGTTCGCGCTCGGGGTGGAGGCGGGGCGGAGGGGCGGCACGGCGACGGCCGTCTACAACGCCGCCAACGAGATCGCCGTGCGCGCGTTCCTCGAGGAGCGCATCACCTTCCCCGGTATGGCCGACGTCGTCGAGGCGGCGCTCACGGCGGTGGCCGTGCGGAACGTGGAGTCGCTCGACGACGTACTGAGGGCGGACCGCGAGGCGCGCGAGGCCGCCCGGCGGGCGGTCGAGAGCCGGCCGGGCGCGGAAGCGGACGGGCGGCCTGCCGCCGAACACTCCACACATCGACCGACGACATGACCGTACTTGCCACCATCGTCGTGCTGGGCGTGCTCATCTTCGTGCACGAGCTCGGCCATTTCCTCGCGGCCAAGGCGGTGGGGATCGAGGTCCAGCGCTTCTCGATCGGACTGGGTCCCCGCCTGGCGGGCTTCAAGCGAGGCGAGACCGAGTACATCCTCGCGTGGGTCCCGCTCGGGGGCTACGTGAAGATGGGTGGCATGGACGACGAGGTGATGGAGCGGATCGAGGGTGGGCCCGAAGAGCGGCCGCGCCAACCCGGGCCTCGCGACTTCGACGCCAAGCCGGTGTGGGCGCGCGCGTTCGTGATCTCGGCCGGCGTGATCATGAACATGCTCTTCGCGTTCGCCGTCTACGTCGGCGCGACCGCGTACTGGGGCCTCTCGGAGGTGGCCGAAACGCGCCTGGGCACCGTGCAGGCCGCCTCGCTGCCCGCGGGCGCGGAGGGCCTGGCGTCGCTGCCCGTTGGAGCCCGCATCGTCGAGGTCGCCGGTCGCCCGGTCGAGCACTGGGGAGACGTGCGCGACGCTCTGCTCGACGGCCCTGCCGGCGCCGCGACGATCCGCACGGCCGACCCGGCGGCGGAGGTGGCCTTCACGATCCCGGCGGACCACGAGGCCCGGGTGAGGCTGTTCGGCTCGCTGGGCTACTGGATCGATGCGCGGGTGGGGCCGGTGAATACGGGCTCCCCGGCCGAGAAGGGCGGCCTCCAGCGAGGGGACCGGATCCTGGCGGTGGACGGCACCCCCGTCACCAGCTGGTACGACTTCGTGCGCGAGATCGAGCGGCGCCCGGGCGTGCGGACGGAGATCACCCTCGAGCGGCGCGGACAGACGCTCGTGCGCGCGGTCGTACCCGACGAAGCGTCGCGCGAGGACGCCGCGACCGGTGAGACCGTGACGGTGGGGCGGGTGGGCATCTTTCAGCCGACCCCCGAGCTGGTCTACATCGACGTCGGCCCGGCACGCGCCGTGGCGCTGGGTTGGCGCGAGACCGTGGCGGTCTCGGCGCTCATCCTCGACTTCCTGCGGGATCTGTTCACCGGCAATGTGTCGCCCCGCTCGGTGGGCAGCATCGTCACGATCGGTCAGGCGTCGGGTCAGGCGGCGGCGGCCGGGGTCGAGACCTTCCTGCGCTTCATGGCGCTCTTCTCGGTGAACCTGGCGATTCTGAACCTGCTTCCGATCCCGATCCTCGACGGCGGACACCTCGTGTTCCTGGCCATCGAGGCGGTGCGCGGGCGCGCTCTCAGCGTGGAGCAGCGGATCCGCTGGAGCCAGGTGGGGCTGATCGTCGTCATGGGGCTGATGGTCTGGGCGCTGTCCAACGACGTGCTCAGGCTGTTCGGCCTCTGAGCCCTCGCGACGTGTCCGGCGTCGCCGGCGTCGCCGGGCGCCGGAGTGCGGTCGCGCCCCGGGCGTTCGCGGCGGCCGGCAAGACCCGGCCCGGCGCCCGAGCGACGGATCAGAGCAGGGTGAGCTGTGCGGGACCCAGCCGCAGGCGGAGGGCTTCGACGTCGACGAACGGCAGCGGTTCGTCCTGAGGAGCCACCTCCAGCCAACCCTGATATCCGGCGCGGGCCAGTGCCGTTCCCACCACCTCGCGCGCGAGGGCCGGGTGGTTGCACTCGCCGCTCAGATGCGCGAGCACCACACCCGCCAACCGCGGATGCAGCAGCTCGACCGCAAAGCGCGCCGCGGCGTGGTTCGACAGGTGCCCGTGGCTGGAGCCGATGCGGCGCTTCACGGACCAGGGATAGGGCCCGGTGCGCAGCATCACCTCGTCGTGGTTGGCCTCGAGGATGAGGAAGTCACAGCCCGCGAGGGCGTGCCGCACCTGGGCGGTCGGGCGGCCGAGATCGGTGGCCACGCCCACGCGCGTGCCGGTGGCCTCGTCGACCACGGCCACGGCGACGGGGTCGACCGCGTCGTGGACCGTGATGAAGGGCTCGACGCGGATTCGCCCCACGGCAAACGGGTGCCCCGCCCGGTAGGCGCGCAGGTCTTCGCCACCGCGAAAGAGCCCCGCACACGCCTCACGGGTGAGGTCCGTCACGTAGACCGGCGTACCGTGACGACGCGCGAACACGCCCGCGCCCCGTGTGTGGTCTCCGTGGTCGTGGGTGAGGACGATAGCCGTGATCGAAGCCGGGTCGACGTCGATCGC
Organism: Gemmatimonadota bacterium; assembly: GCA_003695865.1. Taxonomy (GTDB): domain Bacteria; phylum Gemmatimonadota; class Gemmatimonadetes; order Longimicrobiales; family Gaopeijiaceae; genus J028. The sequence goes on from RFGQ01000790.1 coordinate 7,092, forward strand.
CTCGAGGCGGCGCGCCAGGTCGCGCGCGCTGAAGCCCGCGTCGACCAGCAGCCGGGTCTCTCCGGCCTCGACCAGCGTGGCGTTCCCCGCGCTGCCGCTCCCCAGCACCGACACCCTCACGCGCCCGGCGCCTCCCGTTCCGCGCGGCTGGCCTCCCAGGCCCGTGCCAGCGCCCGGCGGGTGCCCTCGTCGAGGCGCACGTCACGGCGCGCCATGGCGCGCTCGGTCGTCTGCAGGAAGCGCTCCAGGTCGTACACGTCGAGCCCCTGAGGGCCGCCCCACGAGAAGGGCGGCACGTAGGCGGGCGCCAGGCCCGAGCCGAACACGTTGCTGCCCGCGCCCACGACGCAGCCGGTGGGCAGCAGGGTGCCGATGCCCGTCTTGACGTGGTCGCCCAGGAAGCAGCCCACCTTCACGAGCCCCGTGTCGGTGCGCCCCGCGGGCGTCCACACGCGGACGGTGCCGTAGTTGTTCTTGAGGTCCGAGTTGGTGGTGAGCGCGCCCAGGTTCACCCAGCGGCCCACGTACGCGTGCCCGAGAAAGCCGTCGTGCGCCTTGTTGACCAAGGCGAGCAGCGTGCTGGACTCGACCTCGCCGCGCACGCGGCAGTGAGGCCCCACCGAGGTGGCCGCGAAGGAGCCGCCGAGCAGGCGGGCGCCCCGCGCCGCGAAGAAGGGCCCCTCGATCCGCGTGAAGGCGCGCACCACCACACCGTCGCCCAGGCGGATCGGGCCCCGGCGCGCGTCGAGCACCACGCCGGGTTCGACGGCCACATCCCGGCCGAGCGAGATGCGGTCGGTGCCCTCGGCGTGCACGCCCTCGGTGAGCACGAAGCGGCTCTCGGGAAAGTAGGCCGGGATGTCGGCGGCTGTGCGTTCGGGCCCCTCGTGCATGAGCGTCCACACGTGGTCGATCCAGCGTCCGGGCAGGGCGCGCTCGGGCGCATCGGTCGGGCCCGCCTCGGTTGCCCCGGGATCGGCGGGCAGCGGTACGCCCGCCGGCAGCACCCAGCCGGCGTGCCGCCCATCGACCGTCAGCCGCGCCGGGCTCGAGGGGTCTAGGTCGGCCGACCCCTGGTGGTCGTCGGGGACCACGCGGCTGTTGAGCAGCACGCGCGGCCGCGCGTCGTCGACCTCGTCGGGCACGAGGCAGCCGGGCGCACCGGGTTCGGAGAGGCCGGCGAGATCGGCGCCGACCAGGTGCCCCGCACAGACCAGCCCGAGCACGCGCTCGGCCCGCTCGCGCTGGCGAAGCGCGCCGAACAGCAGCTCGCCGACCGGGCCCGTGCGGGCGAACGGCTCGAAGCCGCGCGCCGTGTCGTCGTCGAACAGGTAGAGGCGCGCGTCGCTCACGGGTCCTCCGCAGAAGTGGGGTGCCCCGCCGGCCCCCGCGCGCTCCCTGCCGCCGCCCCGCCGGACCGCAGGTGCTCGGGCAGGCGTTCGACGAGCCCCTTCAGGTCGGGCGCGTGCCGGCGGTCGGTCACCAGGGTGACGCCGCCCGCCCGCACGACCACGAGGTCGTCGACGCCGAAGAGCACGACGTCGCCCTGGTCGGCGTAGACGATGTTGCGGGCGGCGTCGTGCGCGTGGACGGCGCCCACCCCGACGTTGCCCTGCGGGTCGGCCGGGCGGGTGCGCGCCAGTGCTTCCCAGCTGCCGACGTCGTCCCAGCCGAAGGTGGCGCGCACGGCGGCCACGCGGTCGCTGCGTTCCAGTACGGCCACGTCGACCGCGACCGGTTCGACCTCGGCGAAGAAGCCCGCCTCGTCACCGGCCTCGAGCAGGTGCAGGTGGGGCGCGATCTCGTGCGCGTGTGCCCGTACCTCGTCGAGGAACGTGTCCGCCCGCCACACGAAGATGCCGGTGTTCCACAGGTAGCCGTCGTCCACGAAGCGTGCGGCGGTCTCGGGGTCGGGCTTCTCGTGAAAGGCCCCGACGCGGAAGCAGGCCGGGGCGCCGTCCTCACCCTCGAGCGGGGCGCCCGGACGGATGTAGCCGTAGCCCGTCTCGGGGCGCGTGGGCGGCACCGCGACCGTGAACAGCCAGCCCTCTTCGCGAGCGCCGCGGAGGGCGGCACGCACGGTCTCGGCGAAGGCGTCGACCGGGGTGATGCGGTGGTCGGCATGCAGTGACACGAGCACCGCCTCGGAGTCGGCCTGCAGCAGCCGCCAGGCGGCCCACGCGAGCACCGGCCCCGTCCCGCGCTGAGCGGGCTCCACCAGGAAATGCGCCTCGCCGAGCGAAGGCACGGCCGAGCGGAAGGGCTCCACGAGATGCGCGCCTGCGAGCACCCGCACGCGGTCGCTCGGCGTGAGCGCGTGCGCGCGCTCGAGGGTGTCGACGATGAGCGGCCGGTCGCTGGCGAGCGGCAGAAGCTGCTTGGGCCTGGCCGGAGTGCTGGCCGGCCAGAACCTGGAGCCCACACCGCCGGCGAGCACCGTCACCCAGGGCGCCGCCCGGCCGGATTCGGTCTCCTGCGCGTCCGCACGCGCCGTTCCGGTCATGTCGTCGTCGTCACGGGTGAAGGAGTTCTTCGATGCGGGCAAGGAGCTTCTTGGGGCTGAACGGTTTGGTCACGAAGTCGCTGGCGCCCAGCTCGAGCGCGGTCGTGCGGTCGGCGTCCTGTCCCTTGGCCGTCAGGATGACCACCGGCGTGTCGCTGCGATGATCCATGCGGCGCAGCAGGCCGAGCACCTCGAGCCCGGTCGCACCCGGCATCATGACGTCGAGCAGAACGATGTCGTAGGGGCGCTCGCTGCGGAGCCGATCGATCGCCGCCGAGCCGTCGCAGACCGCGTCCACCTCGTACGCGCTCGCCTCGAGGAGCGTCACCAGAACGCGGCGGATGTGAGGCTCGTCGTCGGCGACCAGAATGCGGCCGCGGGGTCCCTCGGGCAGGGACGATCCGGCCATTTCAGCGCCTCCTGACAGGGGGACGAAGGCGGGGGAACCTACCCGCCGGACCGGGTAGAAGTCAAGCAACTTTGCGGGTTTGCGGGGTTGACGGGTCGGCGCGGCCGCGTGTAGTCTTCGCCGCCTTCGCACCCGCTCCGGTGCGAGGCCGGAGAGAGGTCCAGAGGGATGCGTCGGCGACCGGCCGGTGCCCCTCCAGGCCGCCGCGGCGCACGCGCGGTCCGCACCGAGCCCGAGACCGAGCCCCAGCGGGGAGCACGTTGAACCATCACGCTTTCGGCGCGCGAGCGCATCGCACGAGTGAACCCCGTCCCGGTGGCGACGGGCGCGACGGCTGCCACGACGACCGGCGCGACGGCCCTTCCGACCCCGTCCGTCGGTCCCGTCACGCCGGCCGGCGAGCGGCCCCTCGTGCCCCGATCCACTTCGGGCTCCTGGGCGCCGCCGTGCTGCTGCTCTCGGGATGCGGGGCCGACCTGTTCAACGTGAACTGGCGGGCCGACCCCGACACCGCGCTCGTCTATTCGATGGCCCGGCCGGAGCTCAACCTGCCGTCGGCCTACGACCTGGTGCGCCGCAACGCCCTGCGTGTCGAGGCGCCGAATTCGGCCGGGCGCTGGGACTTCGCCCTCGACACCCAGGACG
>RFGQ01000072.1 GCA_003695865.1 Gemmatimonadota bacterium
GCGACGAGCAGGTCGGGATCGCCGTCTCCGTCCACATCGGCGAAGGCCGCGCCGCTCGAGCGGCGCCCGGCCAGGGCCACCCCGGCCCGCTCCGTCACGTCTTCGAAGCGCCAGCCCCCGCGGTTGCGGAACAGATGGTTGGGGCCGTCGATGGCTGTGAGGTACACGTCCGTCCACCCGTCCCCGTCGACGTCGGCGAAGGCCACGCCCGAGCCGTGCCCGAGGATGCGGTTCTCGGCCTGAAGGGAATCGGGCAGCGTGTTCTCGAACAGGAGTCCCGCGCGTCCCGGATCGAGCGCCGTGAAGCCCGCCGTGCGCCTCTCTGCGGGGCGGAGATCCCGCCAGCGCACGCCGGGGCCTTCCTGCTGCCACTCGGGGAGCCGAGCCTCGCCGCAGCCCACGACCAGGGCAGCCGCCACCGCGGAGCAGACGCGAACCCACCGGACCCTCGCGTTCATCAGAACCAACCTCCATAGGGGATCTCACCGGGGGGCAGGCGAATACCTGCGCGCTTGGCCCTCACCAGACGGGGATCGCGGAAGGCGAAGACGAGCACGACGCCGGCGACGAATCCGGCGATGTGCGCCCAGAACGCAACCCCGCCCGTGCCCGGGGGCTGCAGCATTCCCGACATGAGCTGGAGCAGGAACCAGAAGCCGAGGAACAGCACCGCGGGCATCTCGACGATGCGGATGAAGAAGAGAAAGAAGAAGAGCGTGGCCACCCGTGCACGAGGATACAACACCAGGTACGCGCCCATGACGGCGCTGATCGCCCCCGACGCGCCAACGATGGGTAGGGCCGAGGCGGGGTCGGTGATCACGTGGCCCAACGCCGCGATCACGCCGGTCGCCACGTAGAACACCAGAAAGCGCAGGTGTCCCATCGAGTCCTCGATGTTGTTCCCGAAGATCCACAGGAACCACATGTTGCCGATGAGGTGCATCCAGCTTCCGTGGAGGAACATCGAGGTCACCAGCGCACCCCAGGTGAGCCCCCCGAAGCGGCACGCGAAGGGGCCCGGCCGCGGCGCAAACCCGGTGATCTCGGCGGGCACCGCGCCGAGCGCGCACACCGAGCCCCGCAGCAGCCGCTCGTCGAAGCCGGCCCCCTGCACGTAGATCCAGACGACCACGCAGGCCGCGATGATGCCCATCGTGACGATCGGGGGCAGCTCGGTCGGGTTGTCGTCCTGGAGCGGGAACACGTCGTCTCCGGTGTCGGTCGCGGCGGGCCGGGCGAAGGCCGTCCTGCGCCGTTCCACCCTACCACACCGCGGGAAGCGGGTCCAGCCCTGCCAGAGTGGCACAAAAACGGGCTCAAACCGCCAGAATGGCGCCGTTTACCGGGGCGAAGCCGGGCACAATCGTTGCACCGGGCGACGGCGTGTAGGCGCGCCGGCCCGGGCGGGCGGTCGCCTCCCGCAGGCGGCGGCCGCGCGGCTTCCGAAGGCCGGACCGCACGCGGTGCGAGGCACGGGCCAGAACCGGCCTGGATTCTCGAGACCCGCGCAGAACGCCGAACGAAGAACGAAAACCTCAGCCGCGGCGATCCGCGGGGCGGATGCGCCGCACCGGCATCGACACAGGAGAGCACATGGGCAAGGTCATCGGAATCGATCTGGGAACGACCAACTCGGTGGTGGCGGTGATGGAGGGCGGCGAGCCGGTCGTCATTCCCAACTCGGAGGGTGGCCGGACCACGCCCTCCGTGGTCGCCTTCACCAAGGACGGGGAGCGCCTCGTGGGGCAGGTGGCCCGCCGCCAGGCGATCACGAACCCCGAGAACACGATCTTCTCCATCAAGCGCTTCATGGGCCGTAAGGCCTCGGAGGTGAAGGAAGAAGAGAAGCTCGTCCCCTACGACGTGGTCCACGACGCGCAGGGCCGTGTGATGGTGAAGGTGCCCAACGCCGGCAAGACCTTCACGCCCCCCGAGATCTCGGCCATGATCCTGCAGAAGATGAAGCAGACGGCCGAAGACTATCTGGGCCAGACGGTGACGCAGGCCGTCATCACGGTGCCCGCCTACTTCAACGACGCGCAGCGCCAGGCCACCAAGGACGCCGGCAAGATCGCCGGACTCGAAGTGCTGCGCATCATCAACGAGCCCACCGCGGCGGCGCTGGCCTACGGCCTCGACAAGAAGGCCGAGGAGAAGATCGCGGTCTTCGACCTGGGCGGCGGCACCTACGACATCTCGATCCTCGAGCTGGGCGACGGGGTGTTCGAGGTGAAGTCGACGAACGGCGACACGCACCTGGGCGGTGACGACTTCGACCAGAAGATCATCGACTGGCTCGTCGAGGAGTTCAAGAAGGACCAGGGCATCGACCTCTCGCAGGATCCGATGGCGCTCCAGCGGCTGAAGGAGGCCGCGGAGAAGGCCAAGATGGAGCTGTCGACGACGCAGCAGACCGACATCAACCTGCCGTTCATCACGGCGACGCAGGAGGGTCCGAAGCACCTGAACATGACCCTCACCCGGGCCAAGTTCGAGCAGCTCGTCGACGACCTGATCCAGCGCACGATTCCGCCCATGGAGAAGGCGCTCGCCGACGCGGGGCTCAAGCCCGAAGACATCGACGAGGTGATCCTGGTCGGTGGCTCGACGCGCATTCCGAAGATCCAGCAGGTGGTGAAGGACTTCTTCGGCAAGGAGCCGCACAAGGGCGTGAACCCGGACGAGGTCGTAGCCGTCGGCGCGGCCATCCAGGGCGGCGTGCTGGCGGGTGACGTCACCGACGTCCTCCTGCTGGACGTGACGCCGCTTTCGCTCGGCATCGAGACGCTGGGCGGCGTGATGACGACGCTCATCCCCAGGAACACGACGATCCCCACGAAGAAGACCGAGATCTTCTCGACGGCCGAAGACAACCAGACCACGGTCGAGATCCACGTGCTCCAGGGTGAGCGGAAGATGGCGGTCGACAACAAGACGATCGGCAAGTTCCAGCTCACCGGTATCCCGCCCGCACCGCGGGGCGTGCCGCAGATCGAGGTGACGTTCGACATCGACGCGAACGGCATCCTGCACGTGTCGGCGAAGGACCAGGCGAGCGGCAAGGAGCAGAAGATCCGCATCGAAGCCTCGAGCGGGCTCTCGGAGGCCGAGATCGAGCGCATGGTCAAGGACGCCGAGGCGCACGCGCAGGAGGACGAGGCACGGCGCCAGAAGGTGGAGGCCCGCAACCGCCTGGACACGCTGATCTACCAGGTCGAGAAGGACTCGGGCGAGTGGGGCGATCAGCTCAGCGATGCCACCAAGGAGCGTCTCGACCAGGCGCTGGCCAACGCGCGCGAGGTTCTCAAGACCAAGGACGACACCGAGTCGTTCACGAACGCGCACGACGAGCTCATGCAGGCCTTCAGCGCGGCGGGTCAGGAGATCTACCAGGCCCAGGCCGCCGAGGCGCCGGAAGCCGACGCCGCGGGCGCGGCGGAGCCCGAGGGCGAGGCCGAGACGGCCGGTGCCACGGCCGACACCGGCGACGAGGAGGTCGTCGAGGCCGACTACGAGATCGTCGACGAGGGCTGAGGCCCTCGCGGTAGCGGTCGTGCCCCCTCCGGGGGGCACGCGACGGGCGGGGGAGCAACGCTCTCCCGCCCGTCGTTCGTCGAACGACAGGTGTCAATGGATGCGCCCGGACCCTCCCGCCCGCGACGTGTGTACACCGTGCGGGGTGTGGCGCGCAGCCGACCCCGAGGTGAGGCGGCGACGGTGCTCGAGGCCGTGCGGCGCGCTCACGCGAAACGTGTGCCACGTGCCACGCGCGAGCAGCGGCAACGCCGAACACCAGCGAGAGAGACAACAAGGAGATGACGATGTTCGACCCCCTTCGCACCAAGGCGAAAGTGGTCATCTACACGACGCTGGCCTTCCTCTTCGGGGTGGGTCTGGCGTCGGGGATGGGGTGGACCGAAGCCGGGCATGCGATGCCTGCGCTGCAGACCACCGCCCAGATTCCCGAAGATGCGGTTCAGCCGGCCCTGCAGCTCAGCGCGGCCTTCGAGCGCGTGGCCGAGGTCGTGACGCCGGCGGTGGTGCGCATCGAAGCCGAGCGACACGCCTCGCCCCAGCGCGGCGTGACCGGGGCCGGCCCGTTCCGCTTCTTCCGTGACCCGGATCCCGAGCCCCGCCTGCAGCTCGCGGGCGGCAGCGGCTTTCTGGTCTCGAAGGACGGCTACATCCTCACGAACAACCACGTCGTCGCCGACGCCGAGCGCATCCGGGTCTACCTTGTCGACCGGCGGGTGTTCGACGCCGAACTCGTGGGTCGCGATCCGTTTACCGACGTGGCGGTCATCAAGATCAGCGACGGAGACAACGAGTTTCCGTTCCTCTCGTTCGGCTCCTCGGACGAAGTGCGCGTGGGTGAGTGGATCGTGGCCGTGGGCAACCCCGGCTTCGGCGGCGGCAGCACGCTCGACTATACCGTGACGGCGGGCATCATCAGCGCCAAGGGGCGTCCGCTGCAGCTGCTGCAGACCGAGATTCTCAACGACCCCGACTACGATCCCACGCTCGGGGGCTATGCGGTCGAGGACTTCCTGCAGACCGACGCCGTCATCAACCCCGGCAACTCGGGCGGTCCGATGGTCGACCTGCGCGGCCGCGTGGTCGGGATCAACTCGGCCATCGCCAGTCGCACCGGGTTCTATCAGGGATACGGCTTCGCCATCCCCATCGACCTGGCCCGTCACGTGATGGAGGACCTGATCGAGTATGGTCACGTGCGTCGGGCGCTCATGGGCATTTCGCTCGGGGCCATCGACGCCGTCAAGGCCGAGGCCTACGGGCTGCCTTCGGTCAGCGGGGTCGAGGTGCAGGACGTGACCCGCGGCGGCCCCGCGGACCGCGCCGGCATCGAGCCCTACGACGTGATCGTCTCGATCGACGGCGTCGAGGTGGCCACGCAGTCGGGCCTGCAACAGCTCATCGCGCGCCGCAACCCGGGCGACCGCGTCAAGGTACGGCTTTACCGGGACGGGAAGCCGCGCGAGATCGAGGTGGAGCTGGGTGAAGCCGACCTGTCACCGGCGCCCACCCGCACCGCGGCCGAGCCCACGCGGCCCACGCGGGTCGACGAGAAACTCGGTCTGCGCATGGAAGACATGACCCGCGACATCGCCGCGGAGCTGGGCTACGACGAGGCCGAGGGAGTCGTGATCACCGACGTGGCCCCCGACGGTCCCGCGGCCGAGATCGCCCGCTCGCTGCCGCTCGAGGGTGCGCGCGTGGTCGAGATCAACCGGCAGCC
>RFGQ01000791.1 GCA_003695865.1 Gemmatimonadota bacterium
CCCCGAGCCCACGCCGCAGCTCTTCAGCTTCAACAATCCGTACGGGTCCTGTCCCACCTGCACCGGCTTCGGCGCGACGCTCGAATACGACGAGGCGCTGATCGTGCCCAACCCGGACCGCTCGCTCGAAGACGGCGCGGTCGACCCGTGGAGCAAACCCCGCTACCAGAAGGAGCGCGACCGCCTGCGGCGCTTCGCGCTCGAGCGAGATGTGTCGCTCTACGCGCCCTGGCGCGACCTGCCCGAGGATTTCCGGCGCGCGGTGATCGACGGAGGCGACGGGTTCCAGGGGGTGATCCCCTTCCTGCGCTCGCGCGAGAAGAAGCGCTACAAGCAGTACATCCGCGTCTTCCTGCGTCAGTACCAGAGCCCGCAGCCGTGTCCCGAATGCGGGGGTGCGCGACTGCGCGCCGAGGCCCTCCACGTGCAGGTGGGGGGCCAGACGATCGCGGCGGCGGCGGCGCTGCCGCTCGACGAGCTGCAGGCCTGGGTGGAGGGGCTCGCGCTGGAGCCCACCGACGCGCGTATCGCCGAGACGATCCTGCGGGAGCTACGCAGCCGGCTCCGCTTTCTGGTCGACGTGGGCCTCGGCTACCTGTCGCTCGACCGGCAGATGCGCACGCTCTCGGGCGGCGAGGCGCAGCGCATCAGCCTGGCGAACTCGCTCGGCTCTGCGCTGGTCGACACGCTCTACGTGCTCGACGAGCCCACCGTCGGCCTCCACCCGAAGGACACCACCGCGCTGCTCGGGCTGCTCCAGCGCCTTCGCGACGCCGGCAACACGGTGGTCGTGGTCGAGCACGACACGGCCGCGCTCCTCGCGGCCGACGAGGTGGTCGAGCTCGGCCCGGCCTCGGGGGAGCGGGGCGGGGAGGTGGTGTTCCAGGGCCCGCCCGCGGCCCTGTGCGCCGCCGACACGCCGACGGGCCGATTCATTTCGGGCGCCGAGCCCGTTCCGCTTCCCGACGAGCGCAGGCCGGTGGACCGGGGTATGCTGGCGCTGAGGGGCGCGCGCCTGCACAACGTCGACGGTGTGGACCTCGAGATTCCGCTCGGCACGCTCACCGTCGTCTCGGGCGTGTCGGGATCGGGCAAGTCGACGCTGGTCCACGACGTGCTCTACCGTGCGCTGGAACGCGAGCTCGGCGGAGGCGAGACATCGGCCAAGGAGCACCTGGGCGAGGTCGTGGGCAGCTACGAGGCGCTCGAGGGCACCTCGGCGCTCGACGAGGTCGTGCTCGTGGACCAGTCGCCCATCGGGCGCACGCCCCGCTCGAACCCGGTGACCTACATCAAGGCCTGGGACGAGGTGCGCAAGCTGTTCGCGTCGCAACCCCTGGCGCGCCAGCGCGGCTACAAGCCGGGACGCTTCTCGTTCAACGTCGACGGGGGGCGCTGCGACGTCTGCAAGGGGGCGGGGCGCATCGAGATCGAGATGGTCTTCATGGCCGACGTGTACGTGCCCTGCGACGCGTGCGGCGGCACGCGCTACCGGCCCGAGATGCTCGACGTGAGGATCGGCGGTCTGAACGTGGCGCAGGTGCTCGAGCTGACGGTGGACCAGGCGATCCGCTTCTTCATCCGCGAGGACCGGCTGGGGCGCACGCTCTGGCACCTGCAGCAGGTGGGTCTGGGCTATCTCCGCCTCGGCCAGCCCGCGCCCACGCTGTCGGGCGGCGAGGCACAGCGTCTCAAGATCGCCCGCGAACTCGCCGGAGCGGCGGGCCGGACCGGACGCAAGCTCTACCTGCTCGACGAGCCCACGACCGGCCTCTCGGGCCCGGACGTGCGCCGGCTGTGCGACGTGCTCGACCGGCTGGTGGACGCGGGGAACACGGTGCTCGTCATCGAGCACCACCTCGACCTGATCAAGCGTGCGGACTGGCTGGTGGAGATGGGGCCGGGTGCGGGCCGTGACGGAGGTCGCATCGTGGCGGCGGGGCGTCCCGAGGACGTGGCCCGTGTGCCCGAGAGCGCGACGGGCCGCTACCTGAAGCCGCTGCTGGACGGCTGAGGGCCGCTCCTGCGGGGAGCCGGCACCGATCCCGGAGCGGTGCCGGGTGGGGTGGAGTGGAGCGGTCGGGAACGGGCGGTCGTGCGGCCGCCGCCCGCGGTGGACGACGGCCGCCCGGAACCGCCGCGGCGCTCAGGCGCCCGCGCCCTGGAAGGCGGCGTCGATGGGGGTATGGGCGATGTGGTTCGTGTAGTTCGACAGCGTCTTCATGCCCACGCCCAGCACGACCTCGAGCACCTGCGAGGGCGAATAACCGGCGCTCAGGAAGGCCTCGATGGCCGCCTCGTCGGGCCAGCCCCGCGTCTCGACGACGTGGGCGGCGAAGGCGCGCAGCGCCTCGAGGCGAGGATCGTCGATGGGCTGCCCCTCGGCCGCCGCGCGCGCCACGCCGGCGTCGATGCCCTGCATGGCGGCCACGGCCTGGTGCGCCGCCCGGCAGTAGCCGCAGCCATTCGCCGCGCTCACCGCCAGCAGCACTACCTGCTGCTCGGTGGGTGTGAACGAGGACCTTTGAAAGGCCTCGCCCACTTTGAAGTAGGCGTCGAGCAGCGCGGGGGCGTTGGCCATCACGCCGTACAGGTTGGGGATGAAGCCGAGCTTCTGCTTGGCGCCCGCGAGCAGCGGTCGGGCCGCCTCGGGCGCCGTGGTCTCGTCGTGGATCGGGTAGTTCAGGCTCATCGTCGTCCTCCCTTTCGTTCCCGTCTTCGGCCACACTCAGGCGGCCGGTGAAGTGTGTGCTGCTCCGCCGCGACGCCCCTCGTGCAGCCGAGGCGGCGAGGTGCGGCGGCGGGTCCCGGGTCGTCTCAGGCGACCAGCGCCCTGGCGCGGTCGGCCCCGGCGCGCAGCGTCGCGCGGTCGGCGCCGGTGCGCGCCAGCACGCGCAGGCCCGACATCAGCCCCAGGAGCGCCCTGGCCGCGCCGTCGGCGTCCACGCTTCCGGGCACGTCACCCTCGGCCTGGGCGCGACGCACGAGGCGTGCGAACGCCCGCTCCATCGTGCGGAACCCCTCGTGCACGAGCGGGCGCACGCCCTCGGGCAGCGTGTCGAGTTCGAGCGAAGCGTTCACCAGGAAGCACCCGTGCGGACCGCCGCTGCGCGCGCACTCGTCCTCGACGACGCCGTCGAACAGGGCCTGCAGGGCGTCGAGCGCGCGTCCCTCGCCCGAGCGCTCGACCACGCCGGCCTCGAGCGTGTCGAGATAGCGCCGCAGCGCCCGGCGAAAGAGGTCTGCCTTGCCGCCGAAGGTGGCGTAGCAGCTTCCGCGGTGGATGCCCATGCGGTCCAGCAGTTCCTGCATGGACGCGCCGTTGTAGCCCTTCTCCCAGAAGGTCTCCACCGCGCGGTCGAGCGCGCGGTCGACGTCGAACTGCTTCTCCCAGGGCACGCGGTTTCCCTCCCGATGTGTCGGCTCCTCGGGGCCTCCATTGGTGGCGGAAGGATGGTGTATTTGGAACGATCGGTCAAGACCTTGGGCGAGGCTCGATCTGGGTTGCACGGTGCGATGCCGCTCATGTTCGGGTATCTTTGCGTCCCGAGAGCCGACCTCCCCTTTGGAGGCGCTGTCTATCCACCTGACACAGGGCCGTCCATGGGGCGTAACGTGCTCGTCGTCATCGAGCTCGAAGAGGGCGGGCATCAGGCAAGTCATATTCGGGCCCTACTCGAGGCTGCGGACGCCAGACGGTGGAGGGGCTCGATCGTCGTCGCGGCTCCCCCGTCTGTGCTTGACGAGGCTGTCCGCAATTGGGCGGCGGGCTCGGATGTCCTTGAAGTCATCGCTCACCCCCTTCATCCTCGGGAGGGTTCCCCTCACAGCAGGGTGGTGCGGGGCTGGATGGCTTGGAGGCTTGGCCTTGCCCTTGCTTACCGGTATGGGGCGGATCGCTTGCACTTCGCCCACATCGATCCGGTCCTCCCTTTTCTCCCGCTTTCGGGTGGTCGTTCGTTCTCGGTGAGCGGGCTGTTATTTCGGCCTACACATCACC
>RFGQ01000792.1 GCA_003695865.1 Gemmatimonadota bacterium
CGAGACGGTCGCGCTCTTCACTCCGTTCACGTAGAGCACCGGGGAGGTGGCCACCCGGGAGCCGTCGGGCTGGTAGCGCCAGCAGCCGCGGAAGTAGATGGCCTCGGTGGTCGTGCGTTCCGGGTTCAGCTCGCCCTGCTCGGGCTGCGCACGGTCGACCTGCACCCCCGGGATCTCGCGGAGGATGTCGAGCACGCGCAAGGCGCCCCGCTTCTCGATGTCCTTACGGTCGATGAAGTAGCCGAACCCTCTCGACTTCCGCTCGCGGAAGCCCCGCATGCCACCGAACCAGTCGCGCGCGTGCACCTCGACGCGCACGGGCGCAATCTCGATCGCCTCGGTCGCCAACCGGATGCGCAGATCGTGCGCGCGGTCTCCCATGATGCGCACCGGCTGCACCTGGGGCGCGTAGCCCAGGTGCTCCACCTCGAGGAAGTACACCCCCCAGGGCACGTTGTGGAACGCAAACTGCCCCGACGCATCGGTGACGGCGGTGAAGCCGGTGTCTTTGAGCCGCACCTCCGCCGAGGCGATCGGCTCGCCCGTGTCGAAGTCGGTCACGCGGCCGAGCACGTCACCCGGTCGGTCGCTCGAGCTGAGCGCGAGCGCCACGTCGCGCCGCTTGATCGTGCCGGCGCGGATGGGAAAGCTCGCGCCGGTGTCGCGCACGTCGCCGAGCTCGGCCGTGAGCACACGCGCCTCACCGGCGGGCGCGGCACAAAAGACGAACGACCCGTCGCCCGAGGAGCGCGTCTGCACCGAGTGGATGCGCCCGTCTTCGACCCACTCCAGTCGGGTGAGCACGTCGGGCAGCGGCACCGACGTCTCCCGGTCGTAGACCACCCCGACGAGGATCCCCTCCCGGGCAGGGTCGTACTGCCCTTCGCACATGGCGGCCAGCATGCGAGCGAGGCTGGTCGCGCGCTCTTCGGGTGTTTCGGGGCGCTCGGCCTCGGCCGGAGCGGCGCTCAGCGCCGCGATCTGCACGGTCTGCTCGACCGTGGCCCCCGGCGTGACGTTCAGTTCGGGCGACAGGACGCTGGGATACCCCTGAGCCTGTGCGAGCAGCGAGTACGTCCCGGGAGCGATCCCCTCGAAGGAAAACCGCCCCCGGTCGTCGGTCGTGCGCCGGTCCACCTCGCTCGCTTTCGCGTCGAGCAGCACGACCGTCACGCCGCGCACACCCACCTGCGTGATCTCGTCGACCACCGCCCCGCGTACGCTCTGTCCCGACGCCGCCGGCGCGGCCAGCGCCGTGAGCGCGCCGCACACCAGCGTGGCGAGCAGGAGCGGGGCGGGACGGCTACGCATCAGCGCATACCTCTCCGGGTCCAGATGGCCAGCACCCCGCAGGGGGTGTTGGCCGACGCGAACTCACCGGGGATCTCCGACACGCCGCGGTAGACCTCGATGGCCTCCACGTCGAGCGTGGCGAACTCGTTGAAGCCCACGATCGGGTCGAGCCGGATCTGCACGCCGTCCATGAAGATCGCGGGCGGACACGCCTGCCCCAGCAGGTTCCGCGAGTTGCGGAACACGACCATCGTGCCCCGCGCGCCAAGGGGCCGCACACGCACGCCGGGAATGCCGCGCAGCGCCTCGCCGACCGTGCTCGCGCCGCGGGCCTCGATGTCGTCCCGCGTCAGGATGTAGCCGAACCCGTTCTGGATGCGATGCTGCAGGCCCTGGATGCCGCTGAACCACGCGCGTGGCCGCACCGCGACCTTGATGGGATCGAGCTCGATCGGATCGGTCGCCATCTGGACCTCGATCTGGTGGGCCCGCCCGCCCTGCACCCGAAACGCCTGCTCCGTGTGCTGGTAGGCCAGGTGATCGGCCTCGAGCACGTAGACGCCCCACGGTACGTCCGCGAACGCGAAGCCGCCCGCCGGGTTCGTGATCGTCTTGAACCGGGTGCCCTTGAGGCTCACCTCGACCCCGTCGATCGGCTTTCCCGTCATCGCGTCGATCACCCGGCCGAGCACGTCGCCGGGCTCGGTCTCGGTCGTGAGCGCGAGCGCCAGGTCGTGCTTACGGACGGTGCCGGGGTTGAGTTCGATCCCCGTGCGGGCGCGCGACGCCGCGGCTTCGGCCACCACGGTGAGCCGGCGGCCGGCCGGCGCGTTGCAGAACATGTACGCGCCGTCCTCGTCGGTGAGGCCGGCGATGCGGTTGATGGTGTGCGGAGCGCCGGTGCCCGGGTCGTATTCCACGCGCACCTGCGCGGTGCTGTCGGGAGCGCCTTCCCACTCGAGCGCCGTCACCGTACCGGGCAACGGCACACCCGAGACCGAATCGCGCACGACCCCCACCAGGATGGCGTGTCGCTCGGGGTCGAAGCGCCCTTCACACGCCTGCACGAGCAGGGCCGCGAACTGACGGGCCGCCTCTGCAGGATCCACCTCGCCCACCCCGGCGCCTTCCGGGCCGCGGTCGGGCTGCAGCAGCTTGATCCCGAGGTCCTGCTCCACCGTCGCACCCACCTCGAGGCGGAACGGATCCGACATCACCGACGCGTAGCCGGTGTGCTCGGCCACGAGCACGTACTCTCCGGCCGCCGACGCCTGGATGGCAAAGCGTCCCTGCGCGTTGGTGACGGTCTCGAGCCGGGCCCCGGTGGCCGGGTCGAGCAGGACGACGCGGGCACCCGCGATCGGCAGACCGGCGTCGGCGTCCCGCAGATAGCCGCTCACCAGCTGGGCCTGCACCGCCGCAGCCTGGAGCAGGAGCGCGCACAGCGCAATCACCACGGACGCCGCTGCTCCGGGCGCCCGCCTCGTAACGTTCCGTTGCATGATCATCGGTCGTTCAGGAGCAACCCGGTCTGGATCCTCTTCGTCTGGATGTCCCAGCGCCCGTCCCGGCCGCATGGGGGTGATACGCTCGCCGCGCGCCGAGGTTTCCGGCGTCGCCGAGCCGGCAACGAGAAGCCGCCGCCGGAGGGAATCGTGGCGTCGTGAGCCGGCCCGTGGCCGCTGGCCGTCGGGCGGGGGGCCCGCACGATCTCTCCGCCTTCCGCCTTTGCTCAGCCGCCCCCCGCCGGGCGTAGCGTGAAGCCGCCCACGGCGCGGGCCTCGACCCCCCTTCGTGCCACGGGAAGCGGCACCAGTTCCCCGCGCTCCCAGCGCGGGAGCTGGTCGAAGGCGTGAGGGCTGCGCGGCAGGCCCGACTGGCCGCCGGGCAGAACGAAGCCCCCCGCACCGTCCACATCGGCCAGGTCCACCACGTGCCGCTGGCTCGGGC
>RFGQ01000793.1 GCA_003695865.1 Gemmatimonadota bacterium
GGGCCGGCGCTCATCCACCTTGGCGGAGCGCGCTGGGGCGGGTTCTGGTTCGCCGGGCAGACGGGGCTGGCCGCCGCAGCCCTCACGGCCGCCGGGCTCTGCGTGATCGAGATGCACGCGCGCAGGCGCAGGGGAAGGCGGGTCCGGGCCGTGGGTGGCTCCGTGGGCACCTCCCCGGATCCGCAGTGTCCCGGCGGCGGTCCTTCGGGCGCGCCGGCCGAAGGAGGCGATACGTGACCCAGTTCATGGGATACCGGGGCTTCAGCCTGGCGCGCGCGCCCCTTTCGCTCAAGCTGCTCGTCAGCGCCTTTCTGTTGCTCGCCTCGCTGGGCGTCGCGGTCGGCGTGCTCAACTACCAGGTGCGCACCGGGCTCACCGTCGAGGGCTCGGGCGCGTGGTACCGCGGCACACCGGCGGGAGTCAGAGCCGATCCCGTTCCGGGTCCCGACGACCTCGACGCGCCCATCGCGCTCGACGCCAAGACTCCGCTGGAACTGCTCGACGCGACCCATCCGCATCTGTTCAACCAGGCGTTCCTGATCTTCCTGCTGGGCCACCTCACCGCCCTGTGCGCGCTCTCGCCGCGCCTCAAGACGGCGCTCTACGTGGGCGGCTTTCTGGGAGTGCTGATCGATACGGCGTCCCCGTGGCTGATCCGCTACGGTGGAGCGGGCTTCGCCTGGCTCCAGCTCGCGGGCCACGTGGTGCTGGCCCTCTCGTTCCTGGGGCTCGTGGGGGCACCGCTGCGCGAGATGTGGTGGCGCGGCCGCTCGGGCGCGGGGCGCGCGGGCGCGCTCCTGCTCATCGCGACGGCCGCGTCGACGCTGCAGGCGTGTGCCGGCGGCGCCGACGCCGGACCGGTGGAGGTCACCCGCGCGTGGCCCGTCATGGGGACGATGCTCTCCGTCACGGTGCGCGCCACGGACTCCACCACGGCCCGCCGCGCCGTCGAGGCGGCCCGGGCCGCCGTGTTCCGTGTGGACACGCTCATGAGCACCTACCGGGCCGACTCCGAGGTGAGCCACCTGAACCGGACCGCCGGCTCGGGCGCCTGGACGCCACTCGACCCCTGGACCGAGCAGGTGCTGCGCGCCGCCCTGCACTGGGCCGGGGCGAGCGACGGCGCCTTCGACCCGACGGTGGGCCCGCTCATGGAGGTTTGGGGCTTCCGCGGGCCGCAGGGGCCGCACCGCCCCGAGCGCACCGAGCTGGACGAAGCGCGCGCGCGCGTCGACTGGCGGGCCGTACGGCTCGACACGCTCCGGCACGCGGCGCGCCTCGAGCGGCCGGACATGGCGCTCGACTTCGGGGCGATCGCCAAGGGCTTCGCGGTGGACCGTGCCGTCGAGGCCGTGCGCCGCGCGGGCGCCCAGGCGGCGATGGTCGACCTGGGCGGCAACATCGGCGTGTGGGGCCCGGCGCCCGACGGCGCCGCGGGCTGGACGCTCGGCGTGCGCCATCCCCGCCGCGGCGACGACGTGCTCGCCACGCTCACGCTGGCCGACGGCGCCGTGGCCACGTCGGGCGATTACGAGCAGTCCTTCGTGGAGAACGGCGTGCGCTACAGCCACCTCATGGACCCCCGCTCGGGCGAGCCGGTCCGCGGTGTGGTCGCGGTGACCGTGGCGGCGCCCGATGGCATCACGGCCGACGTGCTCTCCACGGCGCTCTTCGTGCTCGGTCCCGACGCGGGCCGGCGCCTGCTGGAGCGAGCCTTCCCGGAGGGCGGCGTGACGGCGCTGTGGGTGCTCGACGACCCCGACGGCACGTATGAAGCCGACGACCTCGTGGTCGTGGGCGACGCGGTGCTGGAGGTCTTTCCGGGCTGAGGCGGGGCGGGGCCGAGGCGCAGGTGGGAAGAGGCGGCGCCCGCAGGAAGAGGCTGCGGCGCCCGGACGGCCCGGCCGCGGCGCCCGCGGGGCCCGGCCGACCGCAGGGCCCGAA
>RFGQ01000794.1 GCA_003695865.1 Gemmatimonadota bacterium
GGGCCTGCGTACGCAGGCCCTCACGCTGCTCGACGAAGCCGTGCGCCGCGCGCAGGTGGCCGAGCCCACCGTGTCGCCGGCGCTGCTGGCCGATATCCATTTCGAGCGCGGCCTGCTGCTGGAAGAGGAGTGGAGGGCGTGGCGCGATCTCGGCCACGTGTCGCCTTCGGTGCTGGCGCGTGCGTCCTGCCCCGGCGCGCCGCCGCTCGAAGCCGGGGCCGACCAGGTCGACGCGGATCTGCTCCTGGCGATGAACTTCCTGTGCCCGGACGTGCTCAACCGGGTCCTGAACGACTTCCTCGAGCCTGCGCGGGCGCCGCGCGGCGCCGACCGACGGGCGGTGCTCGAGGCCTACGGGGCCGCGGTGGCGGCCTACCCGGCGCACGTGGGCGCCAACGTCGCGCTCCTGCTCGACCGGGCGGACCGCGGTCAGTGGGAGGATGTGCTCGCGGGCGCGCAGGACTTCATTCGCGCGTCCAGGGGCCATCCCTACGGCCTGCTCCTGTCGGGCGTCGCGCTGCAGCGCCTCGGGATGGTCGAGCGGGCCGAAGATCGCTTCGACCTGGCGATGCGGGCGCTCGACGAGGTCGAGCGTGACGCACTGACCGACATCCGCGCCCTGCTTCAGCCGGATGCGGCGCGCCGGTACGTGGAACTGCCGCGGCGCGAGCGCGAGGCGGTCCACCGGCTCTTCTGGAGTGCGCTCGACCCCATCCTGTCGACGCCGGTCAACGAGCGCGAGGTCGAGCACCGTGCCCGCGCCAGCATGGCGCTGCTCCGGTACGGGAGCGTGGACTCCGACGCGGCGCGGGTGCTGCTGCGCTACGGCTGGCCGAACGCCGTGCATGCGGTGGGCGAGGGCTTCGGTCTGCGCACCGTCTTCTGGGACTATGGCGCCGGGCCCGACGTGACCTTCCGGCGGCCGGCGCGGGCCGAGGTGATGACGCTCACTCAGGAGAGCCAGGCGCACATGGCCGAGATCATGTCGGTCCTCCCGCACCGCTACGATCCGGCCGCCTCACGACAGATCCGTTCGCTCCCCGGCCAGCTCCGCCGCTTCCGCGGGTCGGACGGCACGGTCGAAATCGAGGTGCACACCGAGGTGCCCGAGGCGCTGGTGACGGCCGAACACGACTCGATCCAGGTGGGCCTCTTCCTGCTCGATCCCGCGGGCGTGCGGGTGAGCGCCATCCGTCGGCGGATCGCGGGGCGGACGTCGCACATCGACCTGTGGACCCCCGTGGGGCCCGAGGTGGCGCAGGCGGTCGTCGAGCTCTACAACCCGCAGGCCGAGTTCGTCGTGGGTCTGCGGAGTCCGGTCGCCTTCGAAGGGGGCACCCGGACGCCGCCGGTGTCGGACCTGCTGCTGGTCGAGCCGGTTTCGCCCGCGCTGGAGGACGTGCGTCGGTCCGCCGACTGGGTGCAGCCGCTGGCGTCGGAGATCGTCGAGGCGCGCGACCGGGTCGGCGTCCTGTTCGAGCTGTACGACGTGCCCGCGGGCGGTTACAGGCTCGAGGCGCGCGTGCTGGACGCCGCCGCCGCGCGCCCCGTGTCGGTGCGCCCGGCAGGGGAAGAGGGCTATGCCCGTGCCTGGACGCGCGATCGTTCGGGTGGACGCGTCACCGAGTACCTGACCGTCGACCTGAGCGGGGTCGGGCGCGGCCGCCACGAGCTGGAGGTCGTGCTCACGTTGCCGGGCCGCGCCGACCCGGTCGTGCGCCGCCAGACGCTCGACGTCCGCTGAC
>RFGQ01000795.1 GCA_003695865.1 Gemmatimonadota bacterium
CACCACGCCCGCCGCGACCGCCGCGACCGCCGCCCCCGCCGGCCCCCCGGGTCAGGCCGGATCGACGAGCAGGTCGTTCGCCTCGGCCAGCCGTAGCAGCCGTGCGAGGCGGGCGCTCTCGGCCCGCGCCACCGCCTTCCCGAACGGTGTCGAGTGGTAGTAACGGCGGCGGTGGTCGGTCTCGTCCGGGGGAGCCGGCACCTCTTCGACGAGGCCCGCGCGCAGCATGCGTCCGAGCGTGTTGTAGAGTGAGCCGGGCAGAAGCGTGCCCTGCTCGCCCGTCCTGCGCTCGAACTCCTGGATGATCGCATATCCGTGCCGCGTCTCGTCTCCGAGCGCCAGCAGCACGCCGTATACCTGCGGCGTGAGGGGGAGCAGGTCTTCGGGTCGCTTCGTCCTCGCCATCGCTCACTCACTCCCGGTTGGGGTTCCTACCCTCAGTCTGCGCGCAGGGTCACGGCCGGGTCCACGCGCGCCGCACGCCTGGCCGGCACCAAGCAGGCCACGACCGCGACCGCAACGATCACCACGGCCGCTCCGGCGAAGGCGGCCGGGTCGGTGGGCGCCACACCGAAAAGCGTGAACGCAAGTCCGCCCGTGAGAGCCGCCGAGGCCGCGACGCCCAGTCCCACGCCGACCAGAGTAAGACCGAGGCCCGCGCGCACGACCATGCCCACGACGGAGGCCGGCGCGGCACCCAGCGCCACGCGCAGGCCGATCTCGCGGCTCCGCTGCTGGACCGCGCTCGACACGACGCCGAACAGGCCCACGCCCGCGAGCACGAGCGCCAGTCCCGCGAACGCCATCATGAGCGCGGTCGCGAAACGCACAGGGGCCATGGCGTCGTCCACGTACTCCGTCAACGGCCGCACCTCGTACAGAGGGACCGCGGGATCGATCGCCGCCAGCGCACCCTCCAGCGCAGCGCCCACCGCAGCCGGCGACGCATCCGTACGCACAAGGGCGGACGCGCGGAACCAGGGGTTCAGCCTCATTGGCATGTACACCGCGCCGGCGCCGGCCTGTCGCAGGTCACGCAGCCGCGCACTCTCGGCGACGCCGACCACGCTCACCTCGACCGCCTCCCCCGCCTGACTCTCGCCCGGCACCGCGATCAGCAGCCGCTCACCCAACGGATCGAGTCCCGGCCACGCCCGGTCGGCGAAGCGGCGATCCACCACGACGACCGGCGGCTCGCCGGGCCGCTCGTCGGTCGATACGAGCGCGCGGCCGTGCACGATCGGGGTTCCCACGGCCGCGAAGTATCCCGGCGACACCGAGCGGTATTCCACCGCGTTCACCGCCCAGCGGGTCGCGGGCTCGCCCGGCTTCAGCCAGCCGCCGACCCACCCCTCCTGCGCAAGCGGCAGCCAGGCGCTCAGTGCCGAAGCCTCGACTCCCGGCAGCTCGCGGAGCGCATCGGCGAACGCGTCGTAGAATCGCACGCGCGCCGCTTCTTCGCGGTACGAAAAGAACGGCAGTGAAACGGTCGCGGCCACGACGCCCTGAGCTTCGAAGCCGGGATCGAGCCGTCGCAGCTCCTGCAGCGATCTCACCAGCAGGCCCGCCGAGATCACGAGCACCACCGACAGTGCGACCTCTGCGACGATCAGGCCTCCGTGGATGCCGAGCAGGGGTCTCGTGCGGGCGGGGCGGCGTGGTGCGGCGCCACCCCTCACGGCCCCGGCGCGCGTCCGCGCTGCGCGGAGGGCGGGCGCGAGACCCACGGCGAGGGCCACGAACGCCGTGATCGCGGCCGCGAACAGCAGGGCCGACCCCCTGAGCCCGATCTCTTCGGCGCGCGGCAGCTCGCCCGGGCGCAGGACCGAGATCAGCCCGATCGTCCAGCGCGCGACGAGGAGTCCGCCGACCGTTCCGGCGCCGGCCAGCACCAGGCTCTCGGTGAGCATCTGCCGGGCGAGCCGGCCCCGGCCGCCGCCGAGCGCCGAGCGCACCGCCAGCTCCCCCTCGCGGGCCCGCGCCCGCACGAGCAGCAGGCTCGCGACGTTCGCGCACGCGACCAGCAGCACCAGCG
>RFGQ01000073.1 GCA_003695865.1 Gemmatimonadota bacterium
ACAAATACCTGCAGATGGGCGAAGGGGCCGCCTTCCTGCGGGTGCCGCCGGGCGCGCGGTTGCGCCCGGTGATCACGGGGTGGTTCGCCGAGTTCGCCGACCTGGCCGGCACCGCGACGGACGGCACCGTCGCCTACGGCGCGGGAGCCGACGCCTTCGCGGGCGCGACCTACGACCCCACGCCACACTACCGGGCGGCGGCGGTCCTCGACTTCTTCGACGAACAGGGCATGAGCCCGCAGGCGTTGCGAGGCCTGAGCCGCGCCCAGATCGCGCGGCTCGCCGAGGGGTTCGACGCGCTCGACCTCGACCCGGCCCTCGTGCGCCGCGATCGAACGACGTCGCTGGAACGGATCGGAGGGTTCCTGGCGCTCGAGAGTCCGCGGGCCTCGGATCTGCACGCGGCGCTGCTCGACCGCGGCGTGCTCACCGACTTCCGCGACACCGTCCTGCGGCTGGGGCCTGCGCCCTACGTAACCGACGCCCAACTCGACACGGCTCTCGCCGCCCTCGGCGAGGCCTGCCGGACGCTCTCCTGAGGTCGGGGACGGGGGTGACCCGGGGGCCGTGCCGGCCCCCGCCCCTCGCCGCTCAGAACCAGAAGTTGATGACCAGGTTCGAACGGAACGTGGCGACGGCGAACGTCGTCTGATCGATGCTCGCGGCGTTCAGCGACGCGTCGGCGTCGATGTAGCTGAATACCAGGCCCGTGAATCCACCGATCGAGATGCCCTCGACCGGGAACCAGTCGGCTCCGATCGAAGTCCGCAGCAGCACCGTGAAGCTGCTCTGCTTGCGGGTCGCCTGGCCCTGTTCGGTCGTCATCTTGGTGCGGCCGATGCCCAGCGTGGTCCGGAAGAAGGGGGCCACGGTCTTCTGCGGCCGGAAGTAGTGCTTCCACGTGGGGCCCACGGTGATCTGATGGTCGTCGACCGTCGAGTCACCCCCCGCCTGGATGCTATTCGCGTCGAGGTCGGTGTCGGAGATCGAGAGGTCGAGCTCGATGCCCCACAGGTTGTGGCGGCCGAGCATCTTCCACGCCGAGAACGACGTGCCTCCGCCGCTCGGCAGCGCGAAGCTCAGGGCGTAGGCGCCTTTCTCGGGAACCGGATCGTCGTCCTGTGCCCGCGCGCCGGCCGGGAAGAGGACCAGGGCCAGGGCGGTTCCGGTGAGGAGCGAGGCCCGCAGGTGCGTCGTCACATGGATCTCCTTGGATGGCGAAGCGGGAAAGCCGACGTGCGATGCCTATACGCCGGGCCCGGTGGGTTCTTGCGGGGCCGCGCCGGCGCCCTGCTCGTCGTCGTCGGGTGCGCCGCTCTCGACCCACGCGGTCCACCACAGGTCGCGCAGCATGCGGGCGCCCGCAGCGAGACGCTCCTCGGCGAAGGCGCGCGTGGCGTCGGTGGGGGCGTTCGGATCGAAGCCGTCGCTCTGTTCGAGCTCGTAAAGGCGCTCGACGAGCAGGTTCGACTGTAACAGGTAGTCCCACACGGCCGCGCGCACGGACGGGAGCCGCCGCGGCGCCGCGAGCCGGGCCACGGCCACGACCCGTTCGGGGTCCACGGCCGCGTCCACGAACAGGCTCTCGAAGCGCCAGTGGAAGTCGTTCGACGTCGTGAACCCGCGCGGGTTCGGGGCGTTCTGCGACCAGCCGTTGAAGTGGATCGTCGTGTGGTGGGGCTGGGCGCCGTCGGCCACGTAGTGGCCGAGCACGCCGGCGTCGTTGAGGATGCGCGCTTCGATCCAGGCGCGCTCCTCGGGGTCCTCGACGGCGCGCCAGCGCTCGAAGCCCGTGAGCATCCGCTCGTAGAGCTCGAGGATCCGGAAGGGCAGAAAGCCCGCGTCCCGCTCGGGGTGCGCCAGGTCGGTCTCGCGGAACAGCCTCGTGAGGTAGACGAACCGGTCGGGTGCGGCCCGGATCGAGTCCGGCACGTTCTCGAGGTCGATGTAGTGGTCGTACTTGAAAGCCTCGTCCATCTCGCGGTGGTCGCGCGAGCGCCAACGGTCGGGTTCGTAGTTGAGGTAGCTGAGCCTGGGCGCCGCCTCGCGGAAGAAGTCCGGCATGTCGGCCGGCAGGTGTGCGGCCGCCGCCCGGCCCACGAGCAGGTGCCCGGTGCGCCCCCAGAACGCCGTGGCTCCCGTCCCGGCGACCGTCACGGCGGCCAGCGCCCCGATCGCCCAACGCGTCGTGCTTCGCATCGTCGTCCCACACTCTCCTGGTATGCCGTTCGCGCTATGGTCGCGCCGCGCCGCGGGCCGCGCTCGTCGCGGGTGCTCCGCGTCTCGCCGCCCGAGCCGGAGCGGCGAACCCTGAAGGTAGGACAAGCGGCGTGCGGAAGCACCCGGCGCCGTTGCCCCCCCGTGCGGCGGCTTCTACGATTCGGCGCCCCGGTCGCAGGGGAACAGGCCGGGGGCCCGCTCCGTAGGGAGGGAGCGCACGGGCCGTCGGCCGGACGGCCGGCGCGTCCGGCGGCCGCGGGGTCCGCCGAGGGGTCGCAGGCTTCGAATCGAGGAGACGCACATCCGCATGACGCCGTGGGTTCTGCGACTGCTGGTCGCCAACGTGCTCGCCTTCGTCGCGATCCCGGCGAACTCGGTCCTCTACCACCTGCTCACGCTCTTCCCGCCCGCCGTCGTCGGAATGGACTCCGTTTACATCCCGGCGGTGCCGCTGCGCCCGTGGGGCCTGCTCACCTACATGTTCCTGCACGCGGGCTTCGGGCACCTGTTCTTCAACATGCTCGCGCTGTTCTTCTTCGGGCCACGCCTCGAAGCCCGCCTGGGCGGCCGGGGCTTCCTCGGCCTCTATCTGCTCAGCGGACTGGGCGGCGCGGTGCTCACCTTCCTGCTCGCGTTCAACGCGCCGGTGATCGGCGCCTCGGGGGCGGTCTTCGGCGTGATGGCCGGCTACGCGCGCTACTGGCCCCACGACCGCGTGCTGATCTGGGGCATCGTGCCGGTGCCGGTCCGCATCCTGGTCGCGTTCCTGGTGGCCACGAGCATCTATTCGGGCATGGCGGGCACCAACTCGGGGGTGGCGCACTTCGCGCATCTCGGCGGGCTCGGGGCCGGTTGGCTCTACCTGTGGATTCTCGACCGCCGGCTCGGACGTACGCGCCGAAAGTTCGTGGAGCGGGCGCGGCATACGCCCTCGATGGAGCTTCCCGAGCGCGAGGCGGTGCGGCGCTGGACGGGAATCGACGTGAGCGGCCTACACGAGCTGAACCGGGCCGAGGTCGAGGCGCTGCTGCGCAAGGTGAAGGCACAGGGGCCTGCCTCGCTCACGCCCGAGGAGCGGGCCTTCCTCGACCGGATGGCGGGCGGATAGGTCGGGCGTGGCCCGTCCTCGCCGCCCCTTCACACGCGGCGCATCAGGCGCCGCACCAACGGCCCCACCGTGAGCCCCTGCACGAAGATCGAGAAGAGCACGACCAGGTAGGTGATCGTGATCAGGGTGCTGCGCTGCGGCCCGGCCGGCACCGAGAGGGCGAGGGCCACCGAGATGCCGCCCCGCAGACCGGCCCACGTGAGGATCTTGACCGCGTGAGGGGTGAACGTCCGCCAGCGGCGCAGCACGGTGACGGGCACGCCCACGGCCACCCAGCGCGCGCCGAGCACGATCGGGATGGCCGCGAGCCCCGCGACGACCGGGCCCCGCGCGAAATCGACGGCCAGCACCTCGATGCCGATCATCACGAAGAGCACGGCGTTGAGGAACTCGTCGGCCAGCTCCCAGAACTGGTCGAGCCGCTCGACGGTGCGGGGCGACATGGCCAGCGTACGGCCGCGGTTCCCGATCAGCAGGCCCGCCACGACCATGGCGAGCGGCCCCGAGACGTGCATGGCCTGAGCGGCCGCGTAACCGCCGGTGACGATCGCCACCGTGAGCATGATCTCCACCTGGTAGTTCTCGACGCTGGCGAGCAGCCGGTACACGCCCCATCCCATCGCCGCCCCGAAGGCCACCCCGCCCGCGACTTCGTGCACGAGGAGCGTCGCGATGCCCGGGCCGCTCGCCGCGGCCTCGCCTCCATGGACCCCTCCACCCGCGGCGAGCCCGGCGATCACCAGGAACACGACCACGCCGATGCCGTCGTTGAACAGCGATTCGCCGGTGATCTTGGTGTGCAGGCTGTGCGGTACGCCCGCCTGCTTGAGGATCGCGCCCACCGCGATCGGGTCGGTGGGAGAGACGAGCGCGCCGAACAGCAGGCAGTAGATGAACGGCAGGTCGACACCGAGGCGCCCGAACAGCCAGAAGGTGCTCCCACCGGTGAGGAAGGTCGAGGTGAGCACCCCCACGGACGCGAGCACGCCGATGACCAGCTTGTGCCGGCGCAGGTCGTCCATGTCGACATGCAGGGCGCCCGCAAAGAGGAGCGCGCCGAGCACGCCGTCGAGCAGCGCCCGGTCGAAGTCGACCCGGCCGAGCAACGCCACGAACGGCCCGGCGTCGAGCACCCCGAGCCGCGTCAGCGCCACCAGGCCGAGCGAGAACACGAGGCTGATGACCATCAGACCGATGGTCTGGGGCAGTTTGAGCGCCCGGTGATTGAGCCACGCGAACAGCGCGGCCAGCGTGATCAGGACGGAGAGGACGTCGAAGGCGGCCATGGCATCCGATCCGGGGGCTCGAGGGTGGCGGCGCAGGGTGCGGCGTCCGCTGCGGGCGGAGGCGCCGGTTGTGGCGTCCGCGCCCTCTCGTTAGGCTGGCCGCCGGTCGCCCGCAACCCCCCCGGCGCTCTGCGGAGGTTCCACCACGACTCCTCGCACCCTTCTCGCCGTCTGGTTCTGGCCGGGCGCCCTCGTCACCCTGCTCGCCCTCGCCGTAGCGTGGACGGACCCCGCCTGGCTCCCGGGCGTGGTGGCCGTGTATCCCCCCATCGTGTTCGGCGCCGGGGCTCTGCTCGCGTGGCGCTTCGGCCGCACACGCGTGTTCGCGCTGCTGGTGGTGCTCGCCCTGCTCGAGCGCGCCCACATGGGCTCGGCCCCGGGCTTGTTGGGTGGGCTGGCCGGTGGCCTCGCCGGGGGCAGCGCTCCGGGCGGGGCGTTGGGCGGCGCGGCGGGTGACGTCGACGGAGCGGTCACGGCCGCGCGCGCGGCGGCCGCCCTCGCCGCGACCGGGCTTGCACCGCTGCTGGCCGCCATGGCCTGGGGGCGCGACCGCGGAATCCGCTCGCTCGAAGGGGCCCTGCACGTGGGCGGGGCCGCGCTGTGGGGCGGACTGCTCTCGGTCGCGCCCCTCGTGCGTCCGGCCTGGGCGGAAGCGGTGGCCGGCGTGCGCCTGCTGCCCGGCGGATGGACCGCCCCCTGGGGCCTGGCCGACGCGCCCTTCGTCGCGCTCGTGCTCGCCGCGCTGGTGGCGCTGTGGGCGGCGGTGCGGCGCGAGGGCGGGGTGGAGCGCGCGCTCGTCTGGACGGCGCTGCTGGTGCTGGGGGCGGCGGCCGCCGACGCCGCGCACCTGCGCCAGGCGTGGCTCGCGGCCGCCGGCCTGGTGGGCCTGCTCACCGTGGTCGAGGTCTCGTACGCGCTCGCCTTCCGGGACGACCTCACGGGCCTGCCGGCGCGGCGGGCGCTGCGGGCTCACCTGGCCGAGGTGGCGGCGCCGTTCGCGGTGGCCATGGTCGACGTGGACCACTTCAAGCGCTTCAACGACCGCCACGGGCACGACGTGGGCGACCAGGTGCTGCGCATGGTCGCCGCGCGGCTGGCGCGCGTGGGGGGTGGAGGGCGCGCGTACCGCTACGGGGGCGAGGAGTTCACGATCGTGTTCGCGGGTCTGGACGCGGCCGCGGCCGAACCCCACCTCGAGGTGGTGCGGGCCGCGGTCGCCGAGGCCCGCTTCGGGGTGCGCCGCCGCGTGCGGCCGGCGACGCGGGCGCGGGG
>RFGQ01000796.1 GCA_003695865.1 Gemmatimonadota bacterium
CCTCCAGACCGGCGAGGCCCGCCGCGCCCAGCGCGGTGGTCTCGACCAGCGCGGGGCGCCGCACGGGCCGGTCCAGCACGTCGGCCTGGAAGGCCATGAGCCAGTCGTTCAGGGCCGCGCCCCCGTCCACGCGCAGCTCGGTCATGGGCGACCCCGCGTCCGCCTCCATCGCCTCGATCACCTCGGCGGTGCCGTAGGCCATGGCCTCGAGGGCGGCGCGCACCAGGTGCGCGCGGGTGGTGCCCCGCGTGAGCCCGAACACCGCCCCGCGCGCGTCGGGCACCCAGTGGGGCGCTCCCAGACCCACGAAGGCCGGCACGAAGTAGACACCGTCGTTGCCCTCGAGCGAGGCCGCCAGGGCCTCCGACTCGGCCGCGTCGGTGAGCAGACCCAGGCCGTCGCGCAGCCACTGCACGGCCGCGCCCGCGATGAAGACCGACCCCTCGAGGGCGAAGGCGGGCGAGCCGTCCAGGCTGCACGCCGCGGTGGTGAGCAGGCCGTGGGCCGAGGGCACGAAGCGGCCTCCGGTGTGCATCAGCAGGAACGCCCCGGTGCCGTAGGTGTTCTTGGCCAGCCCCTCCTCCCAGCAGCCCTGACCGAAGAGCGCCGCCTGTTGATCACCCGCCACCCCCGCGATGGGCACTTCGAGGCCGAGCGCCTCGCCCGCCGTGACGCCGAAGTCACCGCGGCTCGGCCGCACCTCGGGCAGCAGCGCGGCGGGCACGCCGAGCAGGTCGAGGAGCTCGGGGCTCCACGCGCCCTCGGCCAGGTCGTAGAGCAGCGTGCGTGACGCGTTGGTGGGGTCGGTGGCGTGCACGGCGCCGCCCGTCAGCCGGGCGATGAGCCACGCGTCGATCGTACCGGCCGCGAGCTCGCCGGCCTCGGCGCGCGCCCGCAATTCGGGGCGCTCATCCAGGATCCAGCGGATCTTGGTGCCCGAGAAGTAGGGATCGAGCACCAGCCCGGTCCGGGCGCGCACGCGCTCCTCGTGGCCGGCCTCGCGGAGCGTCCGGCAGAGCGGCGCCGTGCGCCGGTCCTGCCACACGATGGCCCGGTGGACGGGCTCGAGCGTGGCGCGGTCCCACAGCACCACCGTCTCGCGCTGGTTGGTGATCCCCACGGCCCGCACGTCGGCGCCCCGCGCGGCCTCGAGCGCCTCGCCCGCCACGCGCCGGGTCACCTCCCAGATCTCGGCCGCGTCGTGCTCGACCCAGCCGGGCCGGGGAAAGTGCTGGGTGAACTCCGAGTAGGCCCGTCCGGCCACCGAGCCGTCGGCCCGCACGACCAGGCAGGTCGTCCCGGTCGTGCCCTGGTCGATCGCGAGTACGGCCGGCTGCCCGCCCATGCGTCAACCTCCGTGCGACTGAGATCCTTCCGTAAAGGCGAAGCGGGCGCCGGCGGCTTCGAGCAGGTCGAGGAGCAGCGACACCGGCAGCCCGACGACGGCATAGTAGTCGCCGCGGACCGAGCGAACCAGCGCCGCCCCCCGCCCCTGGATCCCGTACGCTCCGGCCTTGTCGAGCGGCTCGCCCGTGGCCGCATAGGCCCGCGCGAGCTCCGGCCCGAAGTCGCGGAAGCGCACCTCGGTCGTGCTCACGCCCGAACGGAGCGTTCCGTCCGGAGCGACCAGGGCGAGCGCGGTCGAGACCTCGTGCGCCCGCCCGGCCAGGCGCGCCACCATGGCTGCAGCCTCGTCCGTGTCGGCGGGCTTGCCCAGCAGGTCTCCGTCGACCACGACGACCGTGTCGCCCGCCAGGACCCAGCGCCCGGGGTGGCGCGCCGCCACACGCTCGGCCTTGGCGCGGGCGAGTCGCTCGACGTGCTCGTGGGCGCCCTCGCCCGGGAGCGAACTCTCGTCCACGTGGGGTACGTCGACCTCGACGTCGAAGCCAAGCATCGCCAGGATCTCGCGCCGCCGGGGCGAGCCCGAGGCCAGCACGAGGGGCCCGTGGTCCCCCAGAACGGCCCTCATCGCTCGAGCACGAGCGTGACGGGCCCGTCGTTGACCAGCTCCACGTCCATCATGGCGCCGAATTCACCCGTGCTCACGCGGCCCGGCACGCGCTGCTCGAGCAACTCGACGAAGCGCTCGTAGAGGGGCACCGCGACTTCGGGGGGCGCCGCGTCGACGAACGAGGGCCGACGTCCTTTGCGGGTATCGCCGTAGAGGGTGAACTGGCTGACCACGAGAACCTCGCCGCCGATCTCGTCCAGCGAGCGGTTCATGCGGCCCTCGTCGTCGGGGAACACGCGCAGCCCCACGACCTTGTCGGCCATCCACACCAGACGGGGCTCGTCGTCGTCGTCACGGAATCCGACGAGCAACAGATGCCCGGGTCCGATGGCCCCCACCACGTGCCCGTCCACCGTGACGCTGGCGCGCCGGACGCGTTGAAGTACCACCCTCACTCGACGGTCACCGACTTGGCCAGGTTCCTCGGTTGATCGACGTCGCAGCCGCGCAGCACGGCCGCGTGGTAGGCGAGAAGCTGCAGGGGCACCACCGTGAGCACGGGCAACAGGGCCGAGTGTGTGTGCGGCACCCGCACCAGGTGGTCGACCTTCCCATCGAGCTCGGGTGCCTCGTCGCTCACCACCGCCAGGATGCGCCCGTTGCGCGCCTTCACCTCTTCGATGTTCGACACCACCTTGGCGTACACGCCGTCGCGGGGCGCGAGCACGACCACGGGCATGTCCTCGTCGATCAGGGCGATGGGGCCGTGCTTCATCTCGGCTGCCGGGTAGCCCTCGGCGTGGATGTAGCTCACCTCTTTGAGCTTGAGCGCGCCTTCGAGCGCCACCGGGAACTGATACCCGCGCCCCAGATAGAGGAAGTTGCGCGCGTCCTGGTACGCGGCGGCCAGCTCGGTCAGAAGGCCGTCGAGCTCCAGGACGCGCTCCACCTGTCCGGGAAGCGCCCGCAGCGCCGCGACGAGTTCACGGCCCTCCAGGATCGACATCCGTCGCCGCCGGCCCAGGTAGATCGTGAAGAGCGCGAGCGCGACGATCTGGCTGGTGAACGCCTTCGTCGACGCCACGCCGATCTCGGGACCGGCGTGCAGGTAGATCCCGAAGTCCGTCTCCCGCGCGATCGACGAGCCCACCACGTTGACGATCCCCATTGTGGGCGCGCCGCGGGAGCGGGCCTCACGCAGCGCCGCAAGCGTGTCGGCCGTCTCCCCCGACTGGCTGATCGCGAGCACCAACGTACCGTCTTCGAGCACCGGCTGCCGGTAGCGGAACTCCGAGGCGTACTCGACCTCGACCGGGATTCCGGCGAGCTCCTCCAGCATGTATTCGCCGATCAGCCCGGCGTGCCAGCTCGTCCCGCAGGCCGTGATCACGATGCGCCGCACGCCGGCCAGCGTGTCTTCGTGCGCACGCAGTCCACCCAGGCGCACGTTGCCGTCCTCCTCGAGCAGGCGTCCGCGCACCACGTCGGCCAGCGTCGAGGGCTGTTCGCAGATCTCCTTCAGCATGAAGTGCGGGTATCCGCCCTTTTCCAGCGCCTCGAGGTCCCAGTTCACCTGGTGAACCGTGCGCCGCACGGAGCCCCGCTCCAGGTGGTAGGTCTGGTAGCCCTCGGGCGAGAGCACCGCGTAGTCGCCGTCGTCGAGGTAGACCACGTCGCGTGTGTGCCGGATGACCGCAGTGGCGTCGGAGGCGGCCATGAACTCGCCGTTCGCCCCCAGCCCGATGAGCAGCGGGCTGCCGTTGCGGGCCACGACGATCTTGCCGGGATCGCGGGACGAGACGACGGCGAGGCCGTAGGCGCCCTCCACCTGAAGCAGGGCGGCCGCCACCGCGTCTTCGAGCGTCGGGTTGTCGCGGAACGCCTCGTCGATCAGGTGGACGACCGTCTCGGTGTCCGTCTCGGAGCGGAACGCGTAGCCGAGTTCGGTGAGCTTCGCGCGCAACGCCGACGCGTTCTCGATGATGCCGTTGTGGATGAGCGCGATGTCGGAGCCGGCGCTGGCGTGGGGGTGGGCGTTGGCCTCGTTGGGCGCCCCGTGGGTGGCCCAGCGCGTGTGCGCGATGCCGCAAGTGCCCTCCGGCATACCGTGCTCCTCGAGGGCGGCCTCGAGTGCCTGGAGTTTGCCGGGGCGCTTCACGACGACGAGGTCCCCGTCCCCGGCCTGCACCGCGAGTCCCGCGGAGTCGTAGCCGCGGTACTCGAGGCGGCGGAGCCCCTCGATCAGGATCGGCCCCGCCTGGCGGGATCCCGTGTATCCGACGATGCCGCACATGCGTGTCGTCCGTCCCTGGTATGAAGCCTCAGCCCACGCCTTCGAGCAGCGCGCGGGCGCGTGCGACGAGCCCGCGCGCCGCAGCCTCGTCGGGCGCTTCGGCGATCAGCCGCACGATCGGCTCGGTCCCCGAGGGCCGCACGTGCAGCCAGCGGCGCTCCCCGGGCCAGGCGAGCCGCACGCCGTCGGAGTCGTCGCGCTCGGGCGCCGCCAGGTCCTCGGCCAACGCCTCGTAGGCGGCGGCGAGCGCCTCGCGCGGAAAGGCCACCTTCTCCTTCACGATCGCGTAGCTCGGCCAGCGCGCCACGGCGCCCGAGAGCGCTCCGCCGTGGTCCACAAGGTGTTGCAAGACGAGTGCCGCGGCCACCGGGGCGTCGCGCGTCAGGTGCAGCGCCGGCAAGATCACCCCGCCGTTGCCCTCACCGCCGACCACGGCGCCCTCGGCCCGCATGCGCGTCGCCACGTTGATCTCGCCGACCGGGGCCCGCAGCAGGGGTGCCCCGTACGCCGCCGCCACGTCCTCCACCACGCGACTGGTGGAGAGGTTGGTGACCACGGGCCCCGGAGTGCGCGACAGCACCACCGCGGCCGCGAGCGCGAGCGTGAGGTCCTCGCCCACCGGGTCGCCCCGGTCGTCCACGAGCGAGAGGCGGTCGGCGTCGGGATCCACGGCCAGGCCCACGTCCGCGCCGTGCTCGCGCACGAGCGCCGCGAGATCGGCCAGGTTGGCGGCGGTGGGCTCGGGATCGCGTGGGAACAGCCCGTCGGGCTCCACGCCGATCGCGGCCACCTCGCAGCCCAACCGCGCGAGCAGCGCGGTCATGATGGGCCCGCCCGCACCGTGCACGCAGTCGAGCGCCACGCGCAGCCGCCGGGCCCGTATCGCCTCGACGTCGAGCACGTCGAGCGCGAGCACGGCCTCGAGGTGGCGCTCGATCGCACCGTCGTCCGCGCGCACCCGCCCCACCGACGACCACTCGGCCCGCGGCGGATCGTCGCCGGCCAGCGCATCCAGAAACGCCGCCATGCGCGGAGCGTCCAGGAACGTCCCCGGCCCGTCGGCGAACTTGAGCGCGTTCCACTCCGCGGGATTGTGGCTGGCGGTGACGCACAGCCCCCCGACCGCGTCGGAACGCTCCACCTCGAGCATGACGGTGGGTGTGGGCACCACGCCCAGGTCGGTCACCGAGCACCCGACCGACTGCAGCCCCGCCACCACGGCGCGTGCGAACATGGGGCCCGAAGTGCGCGAGTCGCGGCCGACCACGACCCGCGCGCCCGGGCGTCCACCGGCGAGGAAGGCGCCGTAGCGGGCGGCCAGGGCGGCGACGAGCTCGGGCGTGAGCGGGTCTCCCACACGGCCCCGGAAGCCGGAGACGGAGACCATCAGGCCGTCGGGAAGCAGAAGCGGCATGGGGTGCGAACGGGCTCGGGCGTGGGA
>RFGQ01000797.1 GCA_003695865.1 Gemmatimonadota bacterium
ATCGGGCAGGGTGCGGGCCCGACCAGTTCCACCGCCCCTCCGCCTCCGGCCAACCACTCGTGAACCCGGGCCGCGGCCCCCTCGCACCCGGCCGCGGCCTCTTCGGGATCGGGACTGGAGACCACCACGTTCACGAGCCGTGCATGGGGTGGATAGCCCGGGTGGCGTCGCTCCGCCAGCTCACGCGCCGCGAAGGCCTCGTAGTCGTGCGCGACGGCGGCGCGCACCGCGTAGTGCTCGGGCACGGCCGTCTGCACCAGCACTTCTCCGCCAAGGGTTCCGCGCCCCGCGCGCCCCGCCACCTGGCTGAGCAACTGGAACGTGCGCTCGCTCGCGCGGAAGTCGGGCAGGTGCAGCCCCACGTCCGCATTGACCACACCCACGAGCGTGACCCGCGGAAAATCCAGGCCCTTCGCGATCATCTGCGTACCCAGCAGGATGTCGACCTCGCCGCGGCCGACCCTCGAGAGGATGTCGTGGTGCGCCCACTTGCCCGACGTGGTGTCCACGTCCATGCGGGCCAGCCGGGCCCCGGGGAACGTCTCGGCCACCACGCGCTCGACCTGTTCGATACCCAGGCCGCGCAGCCACAGGTCGGTCGAGCCGCAGCGCACGCAGCGGTCGCGGGCCGGGGCGTCGAAGCGGCAGTGGTGGCACGTGAGCCGGCGGCGCCGGCGATGGAACGTGAGCGACACCGAACAGTTGGGGCAGCGCTCCACCTCGCCGCACTCGCGACACTGCACGAACGACGAGTACCCGCGTCGGTTGAGCAGCAGGATGGTCTGCTCGCCCCGGGCCAGGCGCGAACGCACCGCGTCGACGAGCTCGGCGCTCAGCACCAGTCCGGCCTCGGATCGCGAAGCCTGCGCCCCACCCCCGCCGGGGCCCGCCGTTTTCGCGCGCCGGCGCTCCTCGCGCAGATCCACCACCCGCACGGGCGGAAGGCGGCCTCCTCCCACCCGCCCGGGCAACGAGAGCCGCTCGAAGCGCCCCTGCAGCGCGTTGTGCCACGTCTCGAGCGAAGGCGTGGCGCTGCCCAGCACGCAGACGGCCCCCGCTTCGCGGGCGCGCACGACGGCCAGATCCCGCGCGTGGTAGCGGGGCGACTCTCCCTGTTTGTAACTGCCGTCGTGTTCCTCGTCGACCACGATGGCGCCCAGGCGGGCCACCGGCGCGAACAGCGCGGACCGGGCGCCGACGGCGATGCGGCGCTCCCCCGCGCGAAGCCGGCGCCATGCATCGTAGCGCTCCCCGTCGGACAGGGCCGAGTGCAGCACCGCCACCTGGTCACCGAAGTGCGCCCGGAAGCGCGTCACGGTCTGGGGCGTGAGGGCGATCTCGGGCACGAGCACGATGGCGCCCATCCCCCGGTCGAGCACGGCCCGCAGGAGTTCGATGTAGACGAGCGTCTTGCCCGACCCGGTGACGCCGTGCAGCAGGAACGGTCTTCGGTCTCGGGCGTCGAGCGCACCGACCAGGCGCGCGATCGCCCCGGCCTGCTCGGGCGTGGGAGTGTGCGCTTCGGGCGGGCGCGCCGGCTCCGCCGCGAACGGGTCGCGCAGCACCTCTTCGTCGACCACCTCGGCCACCCCGCGCTGCTCCAGACCCCGCACGACCGACCGTGCGTAACCGTGTTCGCCGGTCATCGTGGCCAGGTCGAGCGATCCCCCCGAGGCGGCCAGCGCTTCGTAGGCCTCGCGCTGGCGGGGAGCCCGCCCCAACAGGGTCTCGACCTCTTCGAGCGACTCCAGCCAGCGGATGAGCCTTACGACCCTGCGGGTCTTCACGGGGGGCGGCCGCGGGGGCTCGACCTCGTGACCGACCACACCGTCGCGCACGAGCGCGCGGACCTCGGGCCATACCGAGCGACCGCCCACCTCACGCCGCAGCGCGTCCACCGACGCCCGTCCCCCCCTCTCGGCCAGCGCGCCGACCAGGCGCGCCGCCCGTGCCGGCAACCCCTCGGGCGGCTCCCGCAGCAGGGTCAGCCGGTCGCGTGCGCGGTCGCTCAGCACCGCCGGCAGGGCGGCGCGCAGCGCCTGCCCGAGCGGCGCGACGTAATAGGCGGCCATCCAGCGGCACAGCGCCAGCAGGTCGGGCGGCGCCGAGGGCTCACGGTCGAGCACGTCGAGCACCGGGAGCACGCGTCCCGGAGGCGCCGCTTCGGGGCGGCCCACGACCCACCCGACGCGCTCGCGGCCGCGGAACGAGACGAGCACGCGCGTGCCCTCGCGCGGCGGCGGGCCGTCGACCCTGTAGGTGAAGGTGCGGTCGACGGGAAGAGGCAGCGCGACGTCGACCAGCGTGGCGTCGCTCAAAGCAGCACGAACATCTCGCTCTGCGGCCCCTCGGGCGTGACCAGAGGCCCGTCGGCGCCCCAGTGAACGTTGATCTCACTGCGCACGCCCAAATCGCCGCGCAGGTACACGCCCGGCTCGATCGAGAACCCGACACCGGTCACCAGAGTGCGGTCGTCGCGGGTCTCCAGGTTGTCCAGGTTGGGCCCCGAGCCGTGGAGGTCGCGATCGATCGAATGCCCCGTCCGGTGCACGAAGGCGTCGCCCCACCCGCGCTCGCGGATCACGCCCCGCGCCACGTCGTCGACCTCGAATCCGCGCACCGCCTCTCCGGCCGCCGCCCGCTCGCGCAGGAACCGTACCGCCGCGTCACGGGCGTCACGCACCGCCTCCCACACCCGCTGGGCGGCCTCGGGCACGTGGTCGTCGAGCACGCCCATCCAGGTCTGGTCGGCCGGCACGCCGTCCTCCGTGGCCTTGCCCCACAGGTCGATGAGCAGCACCTGCCCATGCTCGATCGTCTCGCCCACCTCGCCGGGGTCGTAGTGCGGGTCGGCGGCACGGGGGCCGATCGCCACGATGCAGTCCACCCCGTACGTCAGGCCGCGGCGGCCCAGCTCCTCGCGGATCCACGCGGCGAGCGCGCCCTCGGTGGCGGGCGCGCCCGCGCGGACGGCCTCGGCCGCGCGCTCGAACGCCGCCCGCGCCACGGCCTTCACGATCTCGGCGTTCGCCCGGTGCTCACGGAGCTGCTCGTCCGACCAGACCGAGTAGAACGTGGTCACCAGGTCACCCGAACCCACCGGCTCGACCCCGAGCCCCTCGAGCAACTCGAGCAACCCGGATGGCGTGAGGTCGAGGGTGGGCACCGCGTTGCCGGGCGAGACCTCCATCGCGAGGCGGCGGCGCCCTCCGAGCAGTTCGGGCAGCCGCGCCTCCATGTCGCGCCATCCGGCGTACTCGACCCTGGGCCTGGGCCAGTGCGCCCACGAGCTGTGCTCGATGGCATGGATCAATGCGGTGGGCTCGCCCTCGGCCGGCACCAGCACGAACGAGCGGCGCGTGGTCCATTCGAGCCCCAGCAGACCGCGCGAGACCGGGTTCTGACCGTGGAACTCGCAGAGCAACCAACCTTCGAGACCGCGCTCGCGAAGCGCGTCCTGCACCCGGGCGACCCCCTCGGGGGTCACCAGCAGCGCCTTCGTCGTCATCTGCACTCCGTCGACCGGACCTGGCGCCCGGCGCTATGAACTGGTGATGGGTCCGCTCAGGACTCGCCGGATCCGAACAGCGGCAGGCCCGAGACCTCTTCTTCCTCGTCCGTCGATGCCCCTCCCGCCGAAGCGGCGGGCGGAAGCGTTCCCGCCACACCTCCTACCGGCTCGCCGCCCCCCGGTGTGCGTTCGTCGAACGCGCCGGCCGCTCTCGTCGCCGGCTCGCCGCCCGCCTCACCTACCGCGAGGGGCCGTACCGCCTTGATGAGGTCCAGCCCCAGGATGCGCTCCCGGGTCAGCAGGCGGTGCACCTCCCTCTCCCGCTGCACCGCCGTCCACACGCCCCGCCATCCCCACACCCGATAGGCACGCACCAGGATCCCGAGCTTCTGCCGCAGCGAGAAGAGCTCGGCGAAGTCGGGGAACGGCTTGCTCACGTGCGGCCGGAAGGCCGTCTCATCGTCGGTCCAATCCTCGACGTGCAGGTCGGTAAGGCCGGCCTCGCGAAGCAACCGCTTCCACTCTACGAGCATCAGGGGACGCGTGCCGAGGTGCTCCGAGAGCACGGCCCGGCGCGCCGCTTCGACCGGCGCCTTCCACACGGGCTGCACCAACACGACCTGCCCCCCGGGCCGGGTCACGCGCGTGAGCTCGCGCACGGCCGCCTCGGGCTCGGCCCGTGCGGTGAGGCCCAGCTCGGCGATGGTCACGTCGAAGATTCCGTCCCGGAACGGCAGTGCGTCGACCGGGGCCTGCTGGAAGTGTGCGCGCGCGAGCAGTCCGGCGGCCCGCACCCGCTCTTCGGCCTCCTCGATCACGCGTGGATCCTCGTCGACCCCGTGCGCCTCGACTCCCCACTCCCGCGCGAAGTACTCCACGGTGAGGCCCAGCCCGCACGCGATCACGCCCACGTCCCAGCCCTCCTGCATGCCGGTCAGCAGTCCGATCTGGCGATACAGTTCGACTCCGCCCGGCGGGAAGGCCGGCCGCCGGGCCAGCCGGACCAGGTCCAGCATCGACGGCACCGCCGCAGGAGATCGGGGACTCTCCGTGGACGAGGACATGCCCGAAGGTGAGTGCGGGTCCGGCCGCGGTCAACGCGCGCGTGCGCGCATCAGAACACGGGCTCCTCGGATTCCTCCAACACCTCGAGCGCCTCTTTCAGACGCTCCTCGTCGTCCTCCGACAGGTCCTCCGCCGGAGGCGCCGTCGCACGCGCGGCCGCCCGGCGGCGCAGATGCACGAGGACGAAGACCAACAGGCCCACCCCGGCCACGACCGCGGCGAAGGGCACCGCCCAGGCCACGAGTCCGATGCCCGAGGCACGGGGGGTCGCAAGCAGCGTGTCGCCGTGATTCTCGAGCACCCAGTCCACGATCTGCTCCGACGTCCAGCCCTCGTCACGGGCCAGCATCTGGATCGAGTCGCGGAGCATCGCGCCCAACGACGACGTGCACACCTCGAGCATGAGCCCCGGGCAATAGGGCGACTTGAGCTGCCGGATGGCCTTTTCGGCTTCGGGATGGGGGCGCACCGGCTCGGGCGCCTCCTGGAAGGTCGTCTGCGCCGCCAGCGGCGAGGCGTCCACGGCCGGCAACGCCGCGGCCAGCGCCAGCAGCAACACGATGACCTGCGTCCGACGGACCACTGTGTTCACCTCACTTCGCCTGGCCGAGTGAAGACCCGTTCGGCCGTACCGGGAGCGCTGCGCCTTTCGGACCGACGCGTTCATTCTACAAGAAGTCCGCCCGCGGAGGCCACCTGTGACACACGCGGCGCGCGTCGGGCGGCGGTCCCCGACAGCCGATCGGGTGGTCGGCGGCCCCCCCGTGGCACCGCTCAGGGCGCCTCGATGCCGGCCAGCGCGCGGATCACGGCCACCGCGCCCAGGCCCGTTCGCTTGGGCGCGTAGCCTCCCTCCAGGACCGCCACCAGACCCGCGCCCGCCTGCGCCGCCGCCTCGACGACGTAGCGCGTCACGCGGTACAGGTCACCCGGCTCCAGCAGTTGCCCGCCCAGCGGGTCGCCGGCGAGCACGTCGAATCCGGCCGACAGGAACACGAAGTCCGGGCGGGCGCGCTCCCACGCCGTCTCGAACGCGGCCTCGAAGCGTTCGAGATAGACGGCGGCGGGGGTGGCGGCGGGCAGCGGTACGTTCAGCGTCCAACCCCGGCCGGGTCCCTCGCCCGTCTCGTCGGCCGCGCCCGTCCCCGGGTAGTGCGGCCACTGGTGGAGCGACAAATAGAACACTGTCCCGTCGCGGTAGAAGGCGTCCTGCGTGCCGTTGCCGTGGTGGACGTCGACGTCGACGATCAGCACGCGCTCCGCCCGGCCGCTGCGCTGCACCCAACGGGCGCCCACGGCCACGTTGTTGAACAGGCAGAAGCCCATCGCACGCTCGGGCGTGGCGTGATGCCCCGGCGGCCGCGCCGCGACGAACGCGTTGCGGAGCCGTCCGTCGGCCACGCGCTCGGCCGCCTCGAGCACGGCGCCCACCGAGCCGACGGCGGCGTCCCACGAGGCCGCCGAAACGATCGTGTCGGCGTCGAGGCGCTGCAGCGATCCGGTAGCCTCGGCTCGCTCGGCCGCGTGGCGCACCGATTCGACGTGCTCGGGCGTGTGCACGAGCCGCAGCTCGTCCGCCGTGGCGTCGCGTGGGTGCACCTGCTCGACGTGTCCGTGGAGCGCGAGCAGATCGCGGCCGACGGTCGAGGCGAGCGCCCGCAGGCGGCCCTGGTGCTCGGGATGCCCCCAGCCGGTGTCGTGCAGGGGCGAGGCGGGGTGGAGCAGGAAGCCGGTCGGTGCAGCCGGATCGGCCATGGCGTGGGTAGGCCCGTCAGTCGCCCGCGGCGGCGGTGCGCGCCTCGGCGCCGGCCAGCCGCTCCTGCGCCTGGGCGATGCGCTCCTGCAGCGTGCGCACCTCGTAGCGGCGGGAGCGCAGCGCGATCAATGCGTCGCAGGCGGCGCTCGTGGCCGACATCGTCGTGAGGTAGGGGACCCCGTGCGTGATCGCGGCCCGGCGCATCGCGTAGTCGTCGTACTGAGACTTCTTGCCGAGCGGCGTGTTGATGAGCAGATCGACCTCTCCGCTCACGATGAAATCGACGATGTCGGGCCTTCCCTCGCCCTTCTTGAACACGCGCTCGCAGGGGATGCCGAGGCGCGTGAGGTAGGCGTGGGTGCCCCGCGTGGCCACGATGCGGTAGCCCATGTCGTGGAAGCGGCGCAGGATCGGGGTCACCGTCGGCTTGTCGCGGTCGTTGACCGTCACGACGAGCGTGCCGCCCTTCACCGGGAGCAGGTTCCCCGACGAAGCCTGCGCCTTGGCGATCGCCATGCCGAACGAGTCGTCGAACCCCATCACCTCGCCCGTCGAACGCATCTCGGGCCCGAGC
>RFGQ01000798.1 GCA_003695865.1 Gemmatimonadota bacterium
CAGGGCGCCTTGCAGCGCCCGATGTGGTAGTCCAGGCAGGGCCGGGCCGGCGCGTCGTGCGGCAGGTCGTAGCGGCACGAGCGCACGGTGTAGAGGCGCTTGACCACCTCGAGCGCGGACCGCATCGCCCCCACCGAGGTGTAGGGGCCGAAGTAGCGGGCGCCGTCGTTCGCGATGCGACGCGTCACGAACACGCGCGGGAAGGGCTCCTGCACCGTGACCTTGATGTGCGGATAGCGCTTGTCGTCGCGGAGCTGGATGTTGAAGCGGGGCCGATGCTCCTTGATGAGGTTCGCCTCGAGAATCAGGGCCTCGGCCTCGGAACCCACCACGATGGTGTCGACGTCGGCGATGTGGCGCACCAACTCGCGGGTCTTGAGGGAGTGCTGCGCCGAAGCGCGGAAGTAGCTACGCACGCGGGCCCGCAGCGACTTGGCCTTGCCCACGTATACGACCTCGCCGCCGGCGTCGCGGAACAGGTAGACGCCGGGTCGGGCGGGAAGCGCCTCGAGCACGCTTCGGGACAGGGACATCGCGTTGGAGTCGCGTTCGGGGATCAGCGCCGGCGCAGCGCGCCCGGACGCACGTCCAGACCCGTCGCCCGCGCCGCGGCGAGGAATACTACCCCGAACAGGAGCGCCGTTCCCGCGGCCGCGGCGGCCGAGGAAACCGCGGCCGGAGCGCCGCCGAGGGCCTCGACCAGGGCCGCGGCCCAGCCCCGGCGTGCCGGGTAGGCCGACCCGAGCGCCAGCTTCGCAGTCCACGCCGCGCCCCCCGCAACGGCGGCGCTCACGAGAACGCGCGCCGCGTAGGCGCTGCCCACCCCGTGCGGCACCTGCAGAGCCCGCCCCAGCCGCCGGCGCAGCAGGCCGTACTCGGTCCACGCGGCGGCGCTCGCCCCCAGTGCGAGGCCCACGGCCCCCAGGCGCAGTGACCCCAGCCCGTAGCGGTCGAGCGGGAACATGAGCGACACGCCCACGGCGGCGGACAGCAGCATCCTCACCACCGACAGGAGGGCGGGCGTGCGGGTGTCGCGCAGCGCGAAGAAGGCCGACGACAGCATGCGGCTGCCGGCCGACGCCGGCAGACCGATCGCGTAGGCGCCCAGCACCAGGTACACGAGCGCGGTGGAGTCGGGCCCGAAGTCGCCCCCCTGGTAGAGCGTACCCACGATCAGGTCGCCCACCGCCAGGTAGAGGGCCGCGGTCGGGATCACGAGCAGCCATACTCTGCGCAGCCCGGTCCGCACGCGCTGGGCGAGCACCGTAGCGTCCGCCTGGCGCCGACGCGACAGCTCGGGCAGTTCGGCCGCGGCCACCGACAGGCCGAACAGCGAGATGGGGAGCAGGTAGAGCCGCTGCGCGAAGTGAAGCGCCGAGATGGCTCCACCGGCCAGCAGCGCCGCGAGCGCCGCGTCCACCAACCCGCCCAGACTCACGACGCCTCGCGCCAGCACGATCGGCACGAACGCCCGCACCGCCTCGCGCACGCCCCTCACGCGGGCGCTCAGCGACAGGCGGAAGTGCCGCAGCACCGGTACGAGGAAGGGCGCCTGGACCGCAAGCTGCAGGGCCCCGCCCGCCAGCGCCCCCCAGGCGACCGCGACCGCCAGGTCCATCTGGCGCCCGGCCCGCGCCCACCCCAGCCCCAGCCCGAACACGACCAGCGCCGTGATGATGCCCAGATTCCACAGCACCGGCGCCACGTACGACACGAAAAAGCGACGGTGGCTGTTGAGGATCGCGAGCGCCCAGGCCGACATGGCCAACAGGGCGACCATCGGGAAGAACAGCCGCAGCAACGACGCGAGCAGCAGGCGCTGATCGGGGCTCAGGGCCGTGAAGAGTTCGGCGATCGGTGAGGCCGCGAAGATCCCGAGCAGTGCGGTGCCCCAGGCCGCCACCGAAACGAGCCCGAGCGCCGCGCCCGCGAAGCGGCCCGCCTCCTCCTCCTTCCCCTCCTCGAGCATCTCGGCGTAGACCGGGATCATCGAGGCGCTCAGCGTACCCTCGCCGAGGAGCACCTGAATCACGTTGGGGATGCGCACCGCGAGCGCCCACACGTCCATGACCGCGCCCACCCCCAGGAGGCGCGACATGAGCGCGTCGCGCGCGAACCCCGCGATGCGGCTCAAAAAAATGCCCGCGCCGACCAGGGCGGCGGCGCGGGGTGAGGCGCTGGGGCCGCTGCCGTCAGTCGTCCTGGTCACCGGCAGGCAGGGCTTCGTTTTCGGACCGTCCCTCGAGCAGCTTCTGCAGGAACTGCGTGTCCTCCTCGAGACGCAGCACCTCGGTCGAGAGGCGCTCGACCTCTCCCTCGAGGAACGCCAGCCGCTCGGCGACCGCGTCGGGCGCCTCGGCGAGACCCTTCCGCTCCAGGCGACCCGCCAGAGCCCGGCCGACCGGCGAATCCAGAAGGATCGCCAGCAGCGGGATGAGCAGGATCATCACGAGGACGGTCATCATGGGTCGAACTTACCCTTCCCCCGGTCCGGGTTCCACCGTGAAGGCCTCTACGAGCCGGCCCACGAAAGGGTTCCCGTACCGGAAAAGGTAGTAGAACGGGTTGAGCATGCGCTCCTGTGGCCTTCCTTCCGGATACAGGTGCAGCCTCGCCTTCTCGAGTTGCGCCAGCGCGATCTCGTTCTCGCGCTTGAGCGCGTGCACGATCTTCTTCTCGACCTCTTCCAACGCATGGAAGATCTGTGCCCGAGCATGGCCCACGGGTCCCTTCAGGGTGGGGTCGATCCGCCGTGCGGCGGCCAACAGCGCCCCCGTCCCCTGCCCCGCCGCGGCCCTCAGACCACCCAGCGCTTCACGCACATCGTCGGGGGTCTCCTCACGCGCGATCTGCGACGCAAGCTCGTGGAACGGCTGGGCCAGCGCCTCTACCTCTACGCCGAACTTGGCCAGGACCTTCCCCACCTTGGCCTCGACCACGACCGCCGCGTGCCGCGGATGCACGATCGGGGGACGCATGCCGAACGCCTCGAAGTAGGCACGAAGCTGACCGAAGTAGGCCATCTCGCCGGGTCCGGCCACGTAGGCCAGGGTGGGCAATACGGTGCTCTCGACCACGGGCCGCAGCAGCACGTTGGGACTGAGCACCAGCGGGTCTTCCGACACGCGGGCCTCGATGTCGGCGCGACTCAGGCGCACGCCGGCGTTGTGCAGGCTGAAGCCGTCGCCGTCGCGGTACAGTCGGTCGCGGCCTGCCGGTCCCTCGAGAAACAGGTTCACTCCGGCCTCGGGCAGGTGGACCTGGGTGTCGAAGCCCGCAGCGCTCAGCTCCCGGGCCGTCCCCGCGAGCACGGCTTCGAGCTCGGCAGCGCGGTCGAGCTCCTCGAAGAGGAGCGGCAGGGACGCCTGCTTGAGCTCCGGGTGCGCCGCGTCGATGAAGTGAAGGCCCAGGGGCTCGAGCAGCGCGCGCAGCACCGCCGTGAAGCCCCCGGGCAGCGTAC
The DNA here is from genome assembly GCA_003695865.1 of Gemmatimonadota bacterium. Lineage (GTDB taxonomy): Bacteria > Gemmatimonadota > Gemmatimonadetes > Longimicrobiales > Gaopeijiaceae > J028. The sequence continues at coordinate 3,461 of RFGQ01000798.1, forward strand.
AGCCCGCCGCGTAGGCCTCGCGCAGCAGCGTCTCGAGATCCCCGGCGAAATCGCTGGCCGGGAGCGCGTCCAGAAAGCGGTCGAGCGCCTGTTCGATCCCGCCGCCCAGCCGTACGCGGTGCAGCGGCCGGCCGCCCGCGCCCGGGTCGGCCACCTCGATCCGCACGAGTTCGTTGTCGCGGTCGATGAGCCAGGTGTGGTCGGCCTCGGCCCAGTCGTGATCCTCCGAGGCGATCCAGTAGACGGGCAGCACCGGACGGCCCAGGGCGCCCTCGAGCGCGCGCGCCAGCGCAATCGCCGTGAGCGCCTTGTAGAGCGAGTAGAGGGGGCCGCCGAAGAGCCCCGGCTGCTGGCCGGTCGTCACCATGTAGCCGCCCCGCTCGGCCCACGCCTCCCGGGCGGAGACCGTCGCGGGGTGCGCGGCCGGCTCGAGCGCCGCGAGCGCGCGCGCCCGGGTGGACGCGTCGAAGCGTCCCTCGACCTCGGCAGCCTTGTCCACGAACGCAGCCGGATCGTCGAAGCGTCCGGCGTAGAACGGCGCCGCCTCGGGCGCCCCGTCGAGATAGGCGTTCACCAGCGCGGAGCCGCGCGGCCAGCCGACGTGAAGTTCGATGTTCAGGAGAAGCCTCAGGAGCCTTTGTGGTAGGGCTCGCCGCGCAGGATCGTCCCCGCGCGGTAGAGCTGTTCGACGAGCACCAGCCTCGCGACCTCGTGCGGGAACGTCAACGCCGAGAGCGACCAGCGCCACGAGGCACGCGCGAGCACCGCCTCACCGAGACCGAACGCCCCGCCGATCACGAAGGCACGGTCGCGGGCATGCAGGGCGCCCTCCTCCAGATAGGTCGCCAGGCCGCGTGAATCCCAGGCCCGACCTTCGCGGGTGAGCGCCACGAGATCGGCGTCCGCGGGCAGGCGACGGAGCAGGCGCTCGGCCTCGGCGGCCCGCACGGCGTCGGGA
>RFGQ01000799.1 GCA_003695865.1 Gemmatimonadota bacterium
GCGGTAGACGCCGTCCCCCTGCTGGATGTTACCTCGAAGCTGCGTTTCGCCGCCGCCGATGTAGACCACGTCGGGATCGTCCTCGCACACCGCGACCGCCCCGATCGATGCGCTGCCGATCTTCCCGTCGGTGACGTTGCGCCAGGTGAGGCCGCCGTCCGTCGTCTTCCACAAACCGCCGCCCGTGGCCCCGAAGTAGTACTCGAGCGGCCGCGCCCGGCTGCCGGCTACCGCGGTCGACCGACCTCCGCGCGCCGGCCCCACGTTCTGCCAGCGCAGGACGTTGTAGAGGTCCGGGTCGTAGGTCTGCTGGGCGGCCGCCAGATCGGCGGTGATCAGTGCCGCGAGCGCGGCGAGCGCCAGCCGGCCGGCCGCGCGCGGAATCCTGGACGACATGCGGTGCATCCTCCCCTGGGACGTGGACGGCGGAGCGCGCGCCGGGCCCGGCCCGGCGCGCTTCCACCACGGCGAGGAGGCAGAGTGCGGGGGGGTGTGCGCACCGCGCAAGAGCACCGGGGGCGCCCCCCTGGGCTCCGGTCAGCCCAGTCGTGCCACCACGTCGATCTCGACGTCCACGTTCTTGGGAAGGCAGGCGACCTGGACGGTGGCCCGCGCAGGTCGGTGATCGCCGAAGTGCCGTCCGTAGACCTCGTTCATCTCGGCAAAGCGACCCATGTCGGAAAGGTAGACGGTGGTCTTCACCACCCGCGCCAACGAGGCGCCCGCCGCCTCGAGCACGGCGGCGAGGTTCCGCATGACGCGGTCGGTCTGCTCGGCGACGCTGCCCTGCACCAGCTCGCCGGTCTCGGGGTCGAGCGGAATCTGCCCCGAAGCGTAGAGCCAGCCGTCGACGACGATGGCCTGGGAATAAGGACCGATGGCGGCGGGAGCCGCGTCGGTGTGGACGATCTCGAGATCACCGCTCATGGAATCGCGCACCTCGTGCGTTGGAAGTGATGAACCTGGCGGCGCTGCACGCCACGGGAAGCGTCCTCGGGCCCGCACCAGGGGAGCGCCAGGCGATCAGCCGCCCGTATCCACGCCCGGACCGGCGACGAGCTGGCCGTTGTGAAACACGTAGACGCCGTCCAGCCAGGTTCCCGAAGCCAGCGGCGCGTTGTCGGACGACGCCACGACCACCTGATAGCTCGGGTCGATCTTCAGCGTCATCTGCAGCCAGAACTCCTGGTTGGTCCCCTGATCGTCGGGCGAATCGAAGGCGTCGGCCCGATTGTTCCTGAGCCGCTCGAGCATGTTGCCCTGGTAGAACCCCATGCTGCGCAGCGGCTCGAAGGTGACGATGTCGAACTTGGGTGCGGACGAGGCGTTCGGGAAGATGAGGTTCTGGGCGTAGAACTCCTGAAACCCATGGTAGAGGATGCGCGCGTCCGCGACGACGGAGTTCACGTGCGCCTTCACCTGCACGGCCCGCACACGTGGCCCCACGAACGACGCGAGGACGGCGACGATCACCGTCACCACCATCAGTTCCAGCAGGGTGAAGCCGGCCCGGCCCGGAGGGATGAGGCGTTCCCCCCGAACGGCGGAGCCCGCGTCCCCGTCGTCCTGCGTGCCGGCGGCGCTGTCGGCGCCCGGCTCTGGATCCTGCATGTCACTCCTCGATCGGAACGGCCTCGTCGACGACCCCGGCATGAGCCAGGATCTCGTCGGCGCTCACGGTCGACACCCCGGCGCGACCGACCTCCACGGCCGCGGCGTGGTTGGCGAGCACGGCAGCCTCGACCGGTGAGGCTCCGGCCGCCAGCGCCACCGCGGTCACCGCCGTCACCGTGTCTCCCGCACCTGATACATCATATACCGATCGGGCCAGTGCCGGCACCCGCACGAGTTCCTCTTCGGTGCGCAGCGCCATGCCGCGCTCGCCGAGGGTGAGCAGCAGCGTGCCGCAGCCCAGCCGGTCCCGCACGGCTTCCATCCAGTCGGGATCGTCGGCCAGCACGGGCTCGCCGAGGGCGTCCTCGAGCTCCTTCGCGTTCGGCTTGAAGACCGTGGCGCCCCGGTATTCGAAGAACCTCCGCCGCTTCGGGTCGACCACCGAGGGCACGTCGAGCCGCTCGGCGGCTTCCAGCCCCGCCTGTACCACCGCAGGCACGAACACGCCCTTGTTGTAGTCTTCGAGGATCACCACGTCGGCGCCTTCGGCGTGGTCCTCGACGGCGCGGGCCAGCCGGTCGCACAGCGATCCCGTGATGTCGGAGGGATCCTCACGGTCGAAACGCACAACCTGCTGACGGCGTGCGGTCACCCTTGTCTTGACCGTGGTGGGGCGGCCTTCGACGCGCACGACGCCGTCCACGTCCGCCCCGACGGCCGAAAGCGCCTCGAGGAGCCGCTCACCCGCCGCGTCGCGGCCCACCAGGCCGACCACGGAGCACCGCGCGCCCAGCGCCAGCACGCCGGCCGCCACGTTGCCGGCGCCGCCCACAGCCTCGCCTTCCGACTCGACGTGAACCACCGGTACGGGCGCCTCGGGCGAGATGCGGTCCACCCGCCCCGAGATGTAGGCGTCCAGCATGAGGTCGCCCACCACGAGCGCGCGCAGGCCTCGCGCCGCGTCGAGGATCTCTCGCATACGCTGAGGCGTGACACGGGTCATACCAGCGCCTCCGCACCCTCGGCCCGGAACGGACCGCGCCCCCGGGCCGGCAGCTCGACGGGTTCGAGCGCGCCGTCGGGGCCGAGGCCCCACACCCGGTCCTGCAGGTTGACGCTCACGCACACGTGGTTGGGCACGATGCGCACGCGCTCCCCCACCCGGGGCCGCCACGCGGTACGAGCGAGGTCGAGGACCCCGTGCTCCTCCGACACGCCTGCCACGACGACTTCGGGCCGGTCCAGCAGCACCCCGAACCCGCCACCTCCGTCCCCGCCGCGCGCCTCCTTGGCGAGCGCTTTCGAGCCGGCGTCGACCACGGCCTGTCCCGGCACGGCCGTGCTCACCACCGTCGCGAGCACCGAATAGGCCACGTGTGCCGGCTCGGCGACGCCCAACTCCACGCCCTCGCGGTCGAAGTAGATCGCCGTGCCGGCCCGCACCTCAGTCATGCCCGGCACGTCGTGGCTCCGCCACAGCGTGGGGGTCGAGCCCCCCGACACGATCTCGGCGACGAGGCCCTCGCGATCGAGCGCCTCGAGCACGCGGGCCACGCTCTCGGCCACGGCGGCCAGCGCCTGGTCCTGCGTCGATGCCGGGCCGCGGATGTGCCCGGGGTAGAACATGACGCCACGGAACTCCGTCCCCTCGAGGCCCGCCGCACGCGCGGCGAGACGCACGACCTCGTCCACCGACCCGACGCCCACCCGGCGCATGCCCACGTCCATCTCGACGAGCACACCGGCCGTTCCACCCGCCGCACGGGCCGCGGCCGCCAATCCGTCGAGCGCTTCGGACCCGTCCAGGCCCACCGTAAGCCGCACGTGCTCGAGCAGGGCGGCCACCCGGCGCAGCTTGCGCTCCCCCAGCACCGGGTAGGCGAGCAGCAGGTCGTCGCACACGGTGCTCATCACCTCCGCCTCACGGGGCGTGGCCACCGTGAGGCCGCGGGCCCCGGCCTCGAGCTGGATGCGCGCGATGCGGGGGCTCTTGTGCGTCTTGATATGCGGGCGCCAGGTCAGTCCGTGCTCGGCCAGGTAGGCCGTGACGGCGCGCGCGTTTTCGCGGCAGCGCGCCAGGTCGACGAGCGCCGCCGGTGTTTCGAGATCGTCCAGGGTCATGAGCGGATCAGGGGAGTGGCGGAGATTCCGGGTTCTCACGATCGGGCGGGTCCGGGGCGCCCTCGGGCGGCCCGTCTCCGAGCGCCCGCTCGAGGGCACCGAGGAAGTCACGGTCTCCCTCCAGGATCGGTCCGTATCGGATCCAGCGCAGCGTACCGTCGCGTCCCACCAGGAAGCTCGCCGGCAGCCCGATCGCCGCGAACACGCCGGTACCGGTCCCGTCGGGGTCGAACCAGCGGTCGTACGTCACGCCGTTCTCGTCCATGAAGTCGATCGCTGCGCGGCGTGCGCCCGGGCTGTCCACCGAGACGCCCACGATGCGCAGCCCGCGCGGCCCGTAGGTCTCGTAGACGCTCTGCAGGTACGGTGTCTCGTGGCGGCAGGGCCCGCACCAGGTGGCCCACAGGTTGATGAGCGTGACCTCGCCTTCGAAGTCGGCCGGTCCCACCGGCCGACCGTCGGTGAGCGTGACCGCTTCGAATTCGGGCACCGGAGCGCCCACGCGCGCCGCCAACTCGGGCTCCACACACCCCGCGGCGGTCAACAGACCGATCGCGGCCACCGCCGCGACAGCCGACGACACCCGCCGGCCCATCCGCGCGCTCACCGTCACTCCTCGACCGCGACCCGGCGCATGTGGATGCCCCCGGGACGGCCCGGCTCGGTCCAGGCGAGGACGATCGCGTCACCGTGCGGGACCATGCGGGGAAAACCGCTTCCCCGCCCTGCGTCGAGCGTGAAGGCCCGCACCGGCTCTCCCATGGCTCCGTCGGGTCGCACGGCCCGCACCCGCCACACCGCGCTCTCTCCCTCGCGCTCCATCCACCCGACGAGCGCCGAGCCGTCTTCACGCAGCACGACGTCCGCCCGACCGAGGGGCACCCCACCGTCCACCCGCAGCGCCCGACCGAAAGAGGCGCCCCCGTCCGACGAGAACGCCACCTGCACCCGCCGCTCCCCCTCGGGAGCGGTGAACCAGGCCACGACCACGTGCTGGCCGCGGGCGTCGACCGCCGGCCCGTTCACCGGGCAGCCGGGCATGACCCACCCGTCTTCGGCCACGCGCACGCCCTCGCTCCAGCGGCCGTTCACCCGGCGAGCCACGTAGATGTCGCGCACCTCGTCGGCGGTGCGGTCGCGATAGGCCAGGACCGGGCCGTCGGCCGCCAGCGCCATGTCGGGCTGACAGCAGTCGCAGACGGTCCCGTCGACCAGCTCCTCGGGCAGCGCCTCGCCCCCGCCCGCCCAGACCCGGAAGCGCAGCTGCATGAAGGCCTTGGGCCCCTCCGATCCGTCCCCGGAGGCGTCACCGCTCCCGTGCGCGCCCTCTCCGTGAGCCGCCGCGGCGGCGGCCAGTGCGCGCCCGTCCAACCAGCTCAGGCCCGCGTCGCCCTCACCGAGCGCCACGATGCTCACGAAGCCGTGCTCGGTGGGCGAAGCGTCCTCGTGCGGGCGCCAGGGCTCGGACCAGGTGCGGCCCTCGTCCCGCGATTCGGCCATGCGTACCGAATAGGCGTAGCCCTCGCCGTCGCGGACCAGCCAGTGCGCGACGAGGCGCTGCTCGCCCACCCGCCGCACCGAGGGGAAGTCGGCCCAGTTCACGAAGAACGGCTTCTCGACGCTCTGCGCCACGGTGACCGGGTCGCTCCATCCGCCGTCTTTCAAGCGCGCGGTGCGCAGGCTCCAGCGGTCTTCGGCGTCCGGCTCCAGCCAGCTCATACGGAGCGCCTCGCCCTCGGGCAGGAGTTGGGGCCAACGCGCTCCAGGCGGGGCGGGGACGGAGACCGTTTCGGCCTCCCCGAGCCGGGGCAGCGCGTCGTCGGGCGCCACGCACCCCGAAAGCGTCAGCGCGGCGCCGAGGAGCGTCGCGACTGCCGCCTCGGAACTGCAGGAACGAAAGCAGCTCATGAGTGTCCCGTAAGAGTCAGGTGAGGCGATGCACGCCAGAACGATGGCTGCCCACCACGGTTTCCGGAAGTTATCGGTTACGGGAACCGGGGCGCCACCCCGGAGCGTTCCCCGGACGTGCTCGCGTGGTGCCCGGGGGCCTGGTCGTCGTGCGGGCCCCGGGTTAGGATCACCGCCCGGCCGGAGCGCTTGGCTCCGGCGGTCGGGCACGCATCAGGAACGAGGTGTACGATGGCTGCACTCCCCCGGGTGGTGACCTCCGCCGCGGGAGGCCGGGGAGCCCTTCCGCTTTCGGCCGCGCTGCTCCTGGCCGCGCTGGCCGCGCTCCTTCCGCAGGACGCTTCGGCCCAGTACTTCGGGCGCAACAAGGTCCAGTACGAGACCTTCGACTTCCGCATCCTCAAGACGCCGCACTACGACGTCCACTTCTATCCCGAGGAAGCGGACGCCGTGGAGGACGCGTCCCGCATGGCGGAGCGCTGGTACGAGCGCCTCGCCCGCCTGTTTCAGCACGAGTACGAGTCGCCGAAGCCCCTGATCCTCTACGCCGACCACGCCGACTTCCAGCAGACGAACACCCTGGGCGGGTCGATCTCGGAGGGTACCGGCGGGGTGACCGAGTCACTCAAAGACCGGGTCATCATGCCGCTCACCGGTTCGTACTGGGACACGGATCACGTGCTCGGCCACGAGCTGGTTCACTCCTTCCAGTACAACATCGCCAAGGCCCGCTCGGGGGCGGGTCTGCGAGGGCTCACCCTGCTGCCCCTGTGGCTCGTCGAAGGCATGGCCGAATACCTCTCGGTCGGCCGCGACGACCCGCTGACTGCGATGTGGCTCAGAGACGCGGTGCTGCGCGACGACTTCCCCACGATCCGCCAGCTCACGACCGATCGCCGTTTCTTCCCGTACCGGTTCGGCCAGGCTCTGTGGGCCTACATCGGGGGCACGTACGGTGACGAGGCCATCATCGACCTCTACCGCCGCTCCCTTCGCGTGGGGTGGGACCCCGCGCTCCGCCAGGTGCTCGGCATCAACTCAGACACCCTCTCGGTGCAGTGGCGTGAAAAGGTCGAAGAGGAATACCTGCCGCTCATGGCAGGCCGAAACGATCCGGGCGCGGCGGGGGCCCTGATCCTCGCGCCCTCGACCGGTGCGGGTCAGCAGAACGTGGGGCCCGCCGTCAGCCCCGACGGCCGCTGGGTGGCCTTCATCTCGGAGCGCGACCTGTTCGGGTTCGACCTGTTCCTGGCCGACGCCCGCACGGGCGAGATCGAGCGCAAGCTGGTGAGCGCGAACTCCGACTCGCACATGGACGCGCTGCGCTTCATCGACTCGGCAGGCGACTGGTCGCCCGACTCGAAGAAGTTCGTGTTCACCGTGTTCGCCGACGGCGACAACGAGCTCGCCATCGTCGACGTGGAGTCGGGCGACATCGAACGCAACGTCAAGATCGACGAGGTCGGCGCCCTCTCGAACCCCGTGTGGTCGCCCGACGGCCAGTACATCGCGTTCTCGGGGATGCACGGCGGCATCAGCGATCTCTACCTCTGGGACGTCGAAACGGGCGCGGTCCAGCAGCTCACGAACGACCGCTACGCCGACATCCAGCCGACGTGGTCGCCCGACGGGCGTACCCTCGCCTTCGTATCGGACCGGGCCGAGTCGACCGA
>RFGQ01000800.1 GCA_003695865.1 Gemmatimonadota bacterium
GGCTGGAGGGCTGCGCCGCGCGGGCACGTGCAAACATCTGCCGCGGCGGCACATGATGCGGTATTTTGCAGGGATGCCCGAAACGCCCCGAACCCCAGGGAGGTCATGGCCGAAGGCGACGTCCTGAGCCGGCTGCTCCTGCGCGCCCGCAATTTCGCCTACGGGCAGCGCGTGGTGCTCATCTCCGGCGTGCACGCGGCGATCACGGCAGCCGCGTACGCGCTGGCCTTCCTGGTCCGCTTCGAGGGCAGGGTGCCGGCCGAGTACGTGCGGGTGTTCGTGCTCACGCTCCCCGTGCTCGTGCTCTTCCGGGTGCTGGCCGGACTCGCCTTCCGTCTTCCCACGCGCCGCTGGCGTTACGTGGGGCCCGACGACGTACTGCGCCTGGTCGTGTCGACCACCGTGGTGACGGCGGCCTTCCTGGCGATCGCGCCCCTGGTGCCGTTGCGGCCGCTGGTTCCGCGTTCGGTGATCGTGCTCGAGTGGCTGCTCTTCATCAACGGCACAGCGGGGCTCTGGATCGGCTACCGGCTGCTGCTCGAGCGCTTCCACTACGGCCGCTCGATCCAGGGTGAGACGGTGCGGCGCGCGCTGATCGTGGGGGCCGGCGGCGCGGGCAATCTGCTGGCCCGCGAACTGCAGCGCACGCGTTCGGGCTACAGGGTGGTCGGCTTCGTGGACGACGACCCGGCCAACCGGGGCACGCTGATGCAGGGCGTTGAAGTGATCGGTGCCTCTGCCGAACTGCCCGAGTTGGTGGACCGCTTCGATGTGGACGAGATCCTCATCGCCATGCCCTCGGCGCCTCCGGCCCAGCTTCGCCGCATCGTCGACCTGGCCGAACGGGCTGGTGTGGACTTCAAGGTACTGCCGGGCATCGCCGAGGTGCTGGCCGGCGAGGTGCATCCCAGCCAGCTCCGCGAGGTACGCATCGAAGACCTGCTGGGCCGCGAAGGCGTGCGGCTCGAGTTGGCCCAGGTGGCCCGCGAGCTCTCGGAGTCGGTGGTGCTCATCACCGGAGCGGGCGGCTCGATCGGCTCCGAGTTGGCGCGGCAGGTGGCCGCGCATGGCGCCCGCACGCTCGTGCTCTACGACCGGGCGGAGAACGACCTGTTCTTCCTCGAGATGGAGCTGCGCGAGCGGTTCTCGGGCGTGCGGGTGGTGCCGGTAATCGGCGACATCTTCGACGAGGTCCGCCTCGACCGGGTGCTGCGCACGCACCGCCCCGACCGCGTTTACCATGCGGCTGCCTACAAGCACGTGCCGATGATGGAATCGAACGTCTACGAGGCGCTCCGAAACAACGTGCTGGGCACGTTGCGGGTGGCCGAGGCGGCGACGCGTCACGGAGCTCGCAAGTTCGTGCTCATCTCCACCGACAAGGCCGTGCACCCGTCGTCGGTGATGGGTGCGACGAAGCGCCTGGCCGAGTTGGTCGTGATGGCCTGCCACGCGCGCTATCCCGCCACCGGCTTCGTGGCCGTGCGCTTTGGAAACGTGCTCGGCTCGAACGGGAGCGTGATCCCGGTCTTCCGGAAGCAGTTGGCCGAGGGCAAGCCGCTCACGGTCACCCACCCCGAGGTGACCCGTTTCTTCATGACGGCCTCGGAGGCGGCGCAACTCGTACTGCAGGCCTCGCTGTTGCCCGAGGCGGAAGGGCGCATCGCCATGCTCGAGATGGGCGATCCGGTGCGCATAC
>RFGQ01000801.1 GCA_003695865.1 Gemmatimonadota bacterium
GGGGAGGGCGCAACCGTCGGTCGCGCGCCTGCGCGCGGGGCCGCCCCGGGCCAGCCGCCACCCGGCTCCGCCGCATCGCCGCCCTGGTCCCGCTTTCGCCGGTACCGCAGTATAGCGGACCCGTTCGTCGCGCCGCCGCGTGCGGCGCCCCTCGACTCCTGTCGCATCCGGAGGCTCCCATGACCCCGTCCCGACGGCCCCGCTCGTTGCTGCGCCTGCGTACGCCCTGCGCCCGGGCGCTGGTCGCCCTGTGGACCGCGCTGGTGCTGCCCACCGAGGTGCGCGCGCAGGACACGTACGGGGCGGCGGTGGGCGTGACGGCGGCGGGCGAGGCCGTGGTGCTCAAGCCGGGCACGGCCATGGGACCCGCGCGGGCCGACGTCTACCGGCCGGCGGGCGAGGGCGCCTGGACGGTCGCCGGCGAACTACGGCCCGCCCGCATCGCCGACCCCTTCAGCGCCTCGGTGGCCGTGGCCGGCGGGCAGGTGCTGGTGGGCGCGGGTGATGCGAGCGCGCTCTTCGCGGCCCACACGTACGCCCGCGGCGGCGAGGACGGTGCGTGGTCGCCGGGCGGGACGGTGGCGTTCGAGGCGCGCGAGCCCGGCCCGCCCGGGGCGGTCGATGTGGCGCTGGTGTTCCGCATCCTGCAGCCCCCCGCACGCGTGGTGGCCGTGTCGGCCGACGGGGTGTTCATGGCGGCGGCGCGCGACGCCAACCGCTCGCGCGAGGTGGTGCTCTACCGGGCCGACGGCGGGGGCTGGGCCGAGGTCGCACGGCTGCGCCCCGACGACGCGCGACCCACCGACCGCTTCGGCGCCGCGCTCGCGGTCGGCGCCGACGGCCGCCTTGCCGTGGGCGCGCCCGGTGCCGAGCTGGGTGCGGGGGTCGTGTACGTCTTCGCCGAGGGGGCCGACGGCCGCTGGGCGCTCGAGACGACGCTGCGGCCTCTGGTGCCCGGCGCCTTCGGGTCGGCGCTCGCCTGGGACGGCACGCGGCTGTGGGTGGGCGCGCCCGACGCGAGCGGAGGTGGCCGGGTGAGCGCGTTCGAGGCGGGCCGGCCCGATCGCGCGGCCACCGAGCTCACCACCGCCACCGCCGGCCCGCGCGACCGGCTGGGCGCCGCCCTCGCGCTGGCCGACGGACACCTGTGGATCGGTGCCCCGGGCGCCGAGGGCGGGCGCGGCGCCGTGCTGCGCTGGGACGTGGGCGAGGGGGGGCGGTGGGGCCCCACGTACGCGCCCCCCCACCGGCCGGACGACGGCGCCTTCGGGGCGGCGCTGGCCGCCGGCCCCGGCCTGCTCGTGGTGGGGGCGCCCGAAGCGGGCGCCCGCCGCGGGGCGGCCGCGATCGTGCGGCTCGACGGACGCGGCGATCCGGTGGGCCCTCCCGCCTGGGTCGAGCCCGGCGCGCCGCTCACCGCCGTGACCGGGGGCGAGGTCGCGTGTGAGGAGGGCACCGCGGCGGCCTTCTCGTGCGAGGGCGTCGACCTGGCGGCCTACCTGCCCATCGAGGCGCTGGGCGGCGAGCCGGGCGAGACCGTGAGCGACCTGTGGGGCTGGAGCGACCCGGAGACCGGCCGGGAATACGCGCTGGTCGGCCGTACCGGGGGCATCGCGATCGTCGACGTCACCGACCCCTCCGCTCCCCGCTACCGCGGGGTCGTGCCCGGTCGACCCTCCGGCGCCCGTGACCTCAAGGTCTACCGGGACCATCTGTTCTTCACGGGCGACGGGGCGGGCGCCCACGGCATGCTCGTGTTCGACCTCACCCGCCTGCGCGAAGCGGCCGACGAGCCCGTCACGTTCGAGCCCGACGCCCGCTACGACGGCATCGCCAGCGCGCACAACCTCGCGCTCGACCCCGAGAGCGGCTTCGCCTTCGCGGTGGCCGCGAGCGCGGGCGGCAACACCTGCGGGGGCGGGCTGCACATGATCGACGTACGCGATCCGCTGCAACCGACCTTCGCGGGCTGCTACACCGACGACATCGGCCTGCTCTCGCCCGGCCGCACGCACGACACGCAGTGCGTCGTGTACCGCGGGCCCGACGCCGACCATCAGGGGCGCGAGCTGTGCTTCGCGTCGAACGAGACCGCGCTTCGCATCGTGGACGTGACCGACAAGAGCGCCCCCGAACCGGTCGCGCTCGCCCGCTATCCCGGTGCGGCCTACGTGCACCAAGGGTGGCTGAGCGAGGATCAACGCTACTTCTTCCTCGACGACGAACTCGACGAGCTCGTAGGGCTTACGCCACGCACGCGCACGCTCGTGTGGGACGTGGCCGACATCGACGACCCGGTGCTCGTCGCCGAGTTCCTGGGCAACTCCACGGCCACGGACCACAACCTCTACGTGCGCGGCGACCGCATGTACCAGGCCAACTACCAGGGCGGGCTGCGCGTGATCGACATCCGCGACCCCACGAATCCCGTGGAGGTCGGGTTCTTCGACACGACGCCCTACGGAGAGGACCCTCCGGGCTTCGCGGGCGCCTGGAGCGCGTACCCCTGGTTCCGCTCGGGCGTCGTCGCGGTGAGCAGCATCCGCGAGGGCCTGTTTCTGCTGCGTCCGCGCAGGCCGCTGGTGCCCTGAAGACCGCTCAGCGCCAGACGAGCCCCAGGCGCAGGCCGACGAGCAGGGCGTTGCGCCCCCTCAGCCCCCCACGGCCGCCACGGCGAGCACGTTCACGAGCGCGAGCACCAGGTAGAGCGTGGCCACGAACGGCGAGGCCAGCCCTCGCAGGAAGAGGGCGGCCCGGGTGCCGCGCGTCCGTGGCAGCGAGACCGGGAAGACCAGGTCGGGCGGAAAGGTGCGTTCGGCGAAGGCGCGCTCCAGGCGCTCGGGGTCGTTCACGAACGCCACCAGGCGCCGGGCGGTGTCGGTGAAGCCGATCTGCGAACCGCGGAACAGCCCCTCCATCAGCCAGAACCCGGCGATCGCGAAGAACCCTAGCCACAGCAGGAGCCCGTCGCCGGTGCTGAACGCCCAGCCCTGCACGGCGAGCCAGACGGTCACGGCGGCCGCCTTGATGCGGAACAGGATGTCGTCGAGGCGCGAGATCTGCCGCTGAAGCTCTTCGGCACCCTGCTCGAAGAGGCGTAGCTGAAGGTCGAAGGCGGCTCGGTCGGGCATCGGGGCGCACTCGGAGAGGGGGCGGGGAACGGTCGGCACGCGAGGAGCCGCCCGGGGCCGTGCGGGCGCTGCCTCGCCCCGACCATGCGGCCCGAGCGGCCGTGAGGGCAAGGGTCGCGGCGCGGGGGCGAGGGATCCCCGCCGGGGAACCCGCGCACGGCGGGCTTCGTAGTGGACGCTCCGGGCCTTACTATGTCCCCTGCGTCCGGCCCCGGCGGTCCCGTCGGCGGCCGGAGCGCGTCCTGGACGACACCCGTGGCGGCGGCTCGATCCGTTCGTCCGGGCGCCGTCTTCACACCCAGCACCCCTGCCTGCATGAGCGAACGTTCGCGACGTCGACGCCATATCGCGACCGGCCTGTTCACGGCTGCCTCGCTCTCGCTCGCCGTGCTCTCGGTCGTGTGGGTGGCGCGCCGCGAGGGAGTGTCGTTGCTCGACGTTCTGGTCGCGCTGCCTCCGGGTGTGCACCTGCTGGCGTTCGCGGGGTTCGCGCTCGACCTGCTCTCCCGTTCGTGGCGGGTCAAGCTGTTGGCCGGCGGCCTGGGGAGCCCGGTGTCGATGCGGGTCTGCATGCTCTCGCAGCTCGGCGGCGAGGCGGCAGGGGCGGTCACGCCCTCTCGCATGGGGTCCGATCCGGCGAAGCTGCTCGTGTTGTCGCGCGCCGGCATGGAGGTGCACACCGCGGCGGCCGTGCTCGTGGGCGAGCTGCTCGCCGAGGGCACCGGTCTGGTGCTGTTGGCCGGGGCCGTCTGGTTCGCATTCCCCGAGGTGCACGGGGCCGCGCTGGGCATGCTCGCCTACGCGGCGGTGGTCATCGGGCTGTCGACCGTATGGCTGCTGGTCGCGCGCCTGCCGGGCGACCGCGAGGCGCCGCGCTTCTGGCGCTGGCTCCGGCTCGACGCCGACCGCTGGCGCCGGCTGCGTCTGCTCGCACGGCGCTTCAGCCGCACGGCGGCGGGCCTGCGGGCGCTGCCCGTGGGGACCGCGCTGGGGCTGGTGGGTGTGACCCTGCTGCACATTCTGGCCCGCGTCGCGGTGCTGCCGGCGCTGGCCTTCTGGGCGGCGTCGGGCCCCGAGGCGCTGTCGGCGCTGGCGCTGTGGCCCATCGCGATCCTCTACGTCGGATCGCTCCTGCCACCGCCGGGCGGCGGCGGCGGGGTCGAGTTCGGGTTCGCGACGGTGCTGGAGGGCACGCTCACCGGCGGCGTGCTTCCGGCCGCGCTCTTCTGGTGGCGGGTGTACACGTTCTATCTGGGGGCGCTCATCGGGGGGTTCGCGATGGCCACGCTCGTGGGACGCCACTGGCTGCGCTCGGTGAGCCCCCACGAAGGACCGCGGCCGCTCCGCCGCGATGAGGATGCGGAGCCCGAACGGCACGATTGACGCGCCGGCGGGCCGGGTGCTAATAAGCAGGTCCCACCCGGAAGGTGCTCGGACCTTCCGCCGTGCCCCCTCCGCCCGGAGTCCTCATCCATGGCCAGGCCCCTGTTCCTCATCCTCCACGGAAGCGGCATCTACACCCACGACTGGGCCGCCGAGCACCTGGCGCGTCTGAAGGCGGTCGCCGCCACCTATCCGGGCATCGCCCAGGGCGGCGACCTGGGCGACCAGGTCTCGCTCGTGACCGTGCGCTACGACCAGGTCTTCGAGAATCTGCTCGAGCGCTGGGAGCAGCAGGGCGACAAGCTGCAGGCGTTCCTCGACGAGTCGTCCATCCGCCTGCCGCGCCTGGCGGCGTTCCTGCGGGACCGCACCACGCCACCCGACGAGCGCGGCTTTCTGTGGACCCACGTGCTCGATCCGGTCGTGTACCGGGGGATTCCGCTCGTGCGCGACGAGGTGCGCGCGGTGGTGTTGCAGCAGGTCGTGGCGGCGATCAACGACCACCTGCAGAACGAGCCGGGCGCCGACGTTTCGATCATGGGGCACTCGCTCGGCACCATCGTGCTTCACGACGTACTCGAGCTCATGGGCACGGGCGCGTCCAGCGACGCGGGCGACGTGTGGCGCTCGGACCGCTTCCGCTTCGCCAACGTCTTCCAGGTGGCCAATGCGTCGCGCCTGGGACCGCCCGGCCTCATCGACCTGAAGCCCTACGACTCGGTGGTGCGGCCCTTGAGCGCCGGCCCCGGCGGCAGCGGGGCGCCCTACTGCTCGGCGTTCTACACGATCCGCAACGTCTGGGACCCGGTCACCTGGTGGCAGCGCTTCAAGCCGACGGGGTGGGGCGCGGGCTTCCAGGAGGTCGTGGTACGCCACCTGCACCAGCTCAACGTGCACGGCTTCATCCACTACCTGGAGCACCCCGACGTGCACGTGCGCATCTTCCGCGCGCTGCTCGGCAACTGGGTGGTCCCGGGTCCCCTGTGGCAGCAGCGCGTCGCCGAGTTCCCCGACCTCGCGCCGGGAAGCTGCGGAGCGACGGTCGCGGCGCTGCAGAACGAGCTCGAC
>RFGQ01000802.1 GCA_003695865.1 Gemmatimonadota bacterium
CCACAGCGCCACGGCGGCCGCGGCGGCGAGTTCGGCCGGCCAGCGGGCGCAGGCCCGGCAGCGCGTTCCGCGCCCGCTCGCGGGCGCTGCGCAGCGCGCACAGCGGGGGTGGGGCGGCGAGCGCAGCCTGGTCCAGCAACGGGGGCACACGTGCGCCTCGTCGCCCGAGCCCGCCAGGGGCTCGCCGCACCCGTGGCAGGCACGCGGCAGCAGCACGTCCAGCGCGGCGCTCCACCAGCGCGAGGACGCGGGGCGCGACGCGGCCGACGATTTCATCCCGCCGGCCCGACGGAGGCGCGAACCGGCGAGAGCCGGGCCGCAGGCCGAGCGTCCCGGCGCCTCGGGCGCGCCCGCCTCGCCCCACGCCGCGCCCACCGCATCCCCTTCACCGGGCGCGCACGGCGGCCACCGCGTCACGCATCGCGTCGAGCGGGGCCGGCCTTCCCCACCAGCGCTCGAAGGCCACGGCGCCCTGCTGCACCAGCATCTCGACGCCGTCGGTGGCGCGGATGCCCAGCGCCTCGGCCTGATGTACGAACGCCGTGCCGTCCGGTCCGTAGAGCAGGTCCATCACGGCGCCTGCGCGGGCCAGACGCTCGAGGTCGAGCGGCTGGGGGTCGCCGGCCGAAAGGCCCAGGCTGGTCGCGTTCACGATCAGGTCGAAGTCCTGGTCGTCGATGTCGCCGGGCGTTTCGGCCACGCGCACCCGCGCGCCTCCGATGCGCCGCGCCATGGCCCGGGCCCGCTCGACCGTGCGGTTGAGCACGCGCACCTCCGCGACGCCCTCGTCCAGCAGCCCCACCAGCACGGCCCGGGCCGCCCCCCCCGCACCGAGGAGCAGCACACGCAGTCCCTCGGCGGGGCCGTTCACGAAGCTCCGCAACGCGCGCCGGAACCCCTCCACGTCGGTGTTGTCGCCGTGAATGCGCCCGCCCTCGCCCCAGAACGTGTTGCACGCGCCCGTGCGGCGGACCGCCTCGGACCGCTCGTCCAGCACCGACGCCGCCTTCTCCTTGTGAGGGACCGTCACGTTGCCGCCGCCGCCCGCGCGCGCCAACGCACCCATCACCCCCTGCAGGTCGGCCGCGCTGCAGCGCAGCGCCACGTAGACTCCGTCGACCCGGGCGTGGCGGAAGGCGGCGTTCTGGATGAGCGGAGACAGCGAATGCTCCACCGGGTCGCCCAGCAGCGTGAGCACCCGGGTCTTTGACGTGACGCGCGGGCTCATCGTCCCGCCTCCCTCACGAACCTCTTCACGAAGCTTCTCACGGTCCTCTCCGCGGGCCGTTCACGGACCCTTTCCCGGTTCCTCGCTCCCGAGCGGATCCGCCGACGCTCCCGGATCGTCCGGCGACGCCGGACCCGGCGTGGCGTGCGCCTCTCGGGCGAGCCGGTCGAGCGCCGCGCGCACCAGGGTCTCGAGCGCTCGAAACGTCTCTTCGTACTCGTCGTCGCCGCCTCCGAAGGGGTCGGGCACCCCCGCCCCCACCTCGCCCGACGCGAACTCGGTCAGCATCACCGCCCGCTCTCCGGCACCCATCCACCGGGCCTGCGTCCAGTGGCTCTGCGTCATCGCGAGCAGCAGGTCGGTCTCGGCCACGAGTTCGGGCGTGAGCGGGCGCGCCCGGTGGGCCGACAGGTCGAGTCCGTGACGCTCGGCGGCCCGCAGGGCGCCGCCGCTCGCCGGCTGCCCGGGGTAGGCCGACGTGCCCGCCGACCCGACCTCCAATCCGCTCCAGCCACGGCGCTCCAGCTCGGCCCGTGCGATCGCCTCGGCCATGGGACTGCGGCACGTGTTGCCCGTGCACACGAAGAGCACCCGCGCCCGCGGCCCGCTCACGGCGCCACCTCGGGCAGCACACAGCGCAGGCGCGACACCGGCACCGCACCCTCGCGAAGCACTCGGGGCGTCTCGCCCGTGCAGTCCACCAGCGTGCTGGGTGCCGAGGGCGGAAGCGTGCCGCCGTCCACGCCGAGTACGTCGTCCAGCCCGAGCGCCCGCGCCGCCTCGAGGGCCTCGGCGAACGTGGCCGCCGGCGGGCGTCCCGGCTCGTTCGCGCTGGTCGACGTGAGCGCCCCGCCCGCCGCCTCGACCAGCGCCCGCGCGGCCGGGTGCGGCGTGGCCCGCACCGCCACCGTGCCCTCGGCCGAGCGGACGCCCGCCGGAAAGCGCGCGCCGGGGTCGGCGAGCACGAGCGTGAGCGCGCCCGGCCAGAAGACGTCGGCCAGCTCGATCGCCGCCGGGGTCCAGGCCAGCGCCCGGGCGGGCTCGGCGTCACGCGCTCCCACGAGCACCAGGAGCGGTCGCTCGGGCGCGTCGGGCCTCCCGCGCCGCTTGGCGGCCATCAGGCGCGCGACCGCTTCGGGTACGAGCGCCGTTCCGAATCCGTAGACGGTCTCGGTGGGCAGGATCACGAGGCCGCCGCCCGCCAGAACCTCCGCGGCGGCTCGCACCGCTCGATCGATCTCGGGGGGACGGTGGGGGCGAAGGACGCG
>RFGQ01000803.1 GCA_003695865.1 Gemmatimonadota bacterium
GGCCGAACATCACGACCGGCCCTCTCCTCGTCGTGATGTTCGGCCTGGCGCTGGTGGTGGCCTTCGTGGTGCGGAGGGTCCGCCGCGTGCAGCCGGGTCAGCGCGTGCGGGTGTGATTTCTCGTCCTCCGGGCGGGGACGGCCACACCGTCCCCGCCCGGATGCTCAGCCGGCCACGGCGGCTTCGGCTTGGGCGAGCGTGCGACCCGCGGCGTCGGCGAAGGGCCTGAGGCCGTCCATCAGCTGGTCGAACTCGTCGAACGTGAGCGACTGGTCGCCGTCCGAGACGGCGCACTCGGGCTCGGGGTGCACCTCGACGATCAGCCCGTCGGCGCCCGCCGCGATCGCCGCGTAGGAGAGCGGCGCGACCAGGTCCCTTCGTCCGCCCGCGTGCGACGGATCGGCCAGCACGGGCAGATGCGTCTCGCGCTTCAGAACGGGGATCGCCGCGAGGTCGAACGTGTTGCGCGTGGCGGTCTCGAACGTGCGGATGCCGCGCTCGCACAGGATCACGTGACTGTTCCCCTGCTTCATCACGTACTCGGCCGCGAGCAGCAGATCCTTGACCGTCGCCGCCATGCCTCGCTTGAGCAGCACCGGGCGGTGGAGGCGACCCACTTCGGTGAGCAGCGCGAAGTTCTGCATGTTGCGCGCGCCGATCTGCAGCACGTCGGCGTACCCGGCCACCAGCTCCACCTGCCTCGTGTCCATCACCTCGGTGACCACGGGGAGCCCGAAACGGCTGCGCGCCTCGGCCAGCCACTGCAGAGCCTGCTCGCCATGGCCCATGAACGAGTAGGGAGACGTGCGGGGCTTGAACGCGCCCCCGCGCAGCGCACGGGCACCGGCCGCACGCACGTGGCGGGCCGTCTGCGAGAGCATTTCGGGGCCTTCCACGGAGCAGGGGCCCGCCACCACGACGAACTCTCGGCTCCCCAGGCGCACCTCGCCCAGCGGGATCTCGGTCGGTTCGGCCACGAACTCGCGGCTCGCGAGCTTGTAGGGCCGCATGACCGGCAGCACGTTCTCGACGCCCGGGATCGAGAGCAGCGCCAGCCCGCGCAGCCGCTCTTCGTCGCCCACGCACCCGATGACCGTGCGGTCCTGGCCGCGCGAGACGTGCGTTTGTAAGCCGAGCGCCTCGACGCGCTCTCGAATGTGGTCCAGCTCCTCCTCGGTCACGCCGCGTCGCGTGATGATGATCATGGTTCGCTACTCCTGGCGGGTTCGGACATGCGCGCGCCCCGGGTCCGCTGGCGTCGGGGAGCCGAAGGCACGAAAAAAGGCCCCCGGTCCCCGGGAGCCTCGGCACGGCCGTCGCGCGGCGCGTCGTGGTTCGTACGAACGCGCGCTACCGCCGGCTCCGCTCCGCGGGGCCGTGGTGACGATACCAATACCGATAGGCGCGTTCGTGCTGCATGGGGGAAACGTGCGCCGGCCCCGGCCGCCCTGTCAAGCGCGGGCCCGCTGGAGGATCGGGCCGCCGGGCGCTACATTGGCCGCGCTGGGCCGATCCTCACCGGCAGGGGAGCCGTCCCGGCCACGTCCAACCGTCGTCCGTCTCCAGGAGGAATCCGATGTCCACCGGTACCGCCGCGCCCGCCCAGAAGGCCGTGAAGCGGCCCACCCTGGACGAGCTCGATATGCCGCTCGGCAAGCGTGTGCGCCTGAACCGCCTGCTCTACGAGCGCGGTCCGAAGAACGGCACGCTCCTGATCCTGCCCATCGACCAGGGGCTCGAGCATGGCCCGGTCGACTTCTTCCCGAATCCGGCCTCGCAGGACCCCGACTTCCAGTGGCGACTGGCCGACGAGGGCAATTACAGCGCGGTGGCCTGTCACTACGGACTCGCGGCGAAGTACATGAAGCGCTACGCCGGCCGGGTGCCGCTGCTGCTCAAGATCAACGGGAAGACGAACATCCCCTCCGACGAGGACGCGCTCTCCACGCTCACGGCGAGCGTCGAAGACGCGGTATCGCTGGGCGCCGATGCGGTCGGCTACACGCTCTACGTGGGCTCTCCGCGCCAGGACCAGGACATCCGGCAGTTGCAGGAGGTCCGGGAGGCCTGCGACAAGTGGAACATGCCCCTGGTCGTGTGGTCCTACCCGCGGGGCGCCGCAATCGAGGCCAAGGGCGGGCGGGACTCGCTCTACGCCGTCGACTACGCGGCGCGGGTGGCGCTCGAGATGGGTGCCGACATCGTGAAGCTCAACATCCCCAAGCACGGGCCCAAGGACGGCGAACAGCCGGGCCCGTACGCTGGGCTCGAGTTCACCTACGCCGAGGGGGCGAGACGGGTCGTCGAGTCGGCCGGACGCTGCATGGTTCTGTTCAGCGGCGGCAGCAAGATCTCGGACGACGATCTGCTCGAGAAGGCGCGCACGGCCATGGAGGCCGGCGCGACCGGCCTGATCTTCGGCCGCAACATGTGGCAGCGCCCCTTCGACGAGGCGCTCGCGATCTCGGAGCGGGTGCACGAGATCCTGCGCGGGTTCGGCGCCTGAGGGAGCCGGGCGTGCCGGGGGCCGCCGCGCCCGTCGCTTCGGGCGCGGCCGCGGCGGCACCCCGTTCCTTCCAACGACAGCGGCCGGGGTCGTGAGCGACAGCGAATCCCTCAAGAAGCAGGCGGCCTTCGAGGCCATGGACCGGGTGCGGGACGGCATGCGCCTGGGCCTGGGCACGGGCAGCACGGTAGCCTACTTCCTCGAGGCGCTCGGTGCGCGGGTGCGGGCCGGTGCCTACTGCGACATCATGGGCGTTCCGACGTCGCTGTGGACGGCGGAGCGGGCCCGTGAGTTGGGCATTCCCCTCACGTCGCTCGCCGAGCACCCGCGGCTCGACCTTGCGGTGGACGGCGCGGACGAGGTCGATCTGGATCTGCGCCTCATCAAGGGGCTCGGCGGAGCCCTGCTGCGAGAGAAGATGGTGGCCCAGGCGGCGGAGCGACTGATCATCGTCGCCGACGAGCGCAAGCTCGTGCCCGGCCTGGGCCAGCGGGCCCCGCTGCCCGTCGAGGTGGTGCAGTTCGGCTGGGAGTGGCACCGGCCCTTCCTCGAGGCGCTGGGGGCCCATCCCACGCTGCGCACCGACGCGTCGGGGCGGCCGGTCGTGACCGACAACGGCAACTACATCCTCGACTGCCGCTTTCCCGAGGGCATCGCCGACCCCGAAGCGCTCGACGCCGCGCTCAGCCGCCGGGCGGGCATCGTGGAGAGTGGCCTGTTCCTCGGCATGGCCGACGAGGCGCTCATCGCCGGTGCGAAGGGGGTCGATGTGATCCGGAGGGAGGCCGCGTGACCGTCCGCCTGGCGCCCTCGATCCTCTCGGCCGACTTCGGCCGCCTGGCCGAGCAGGTGCAGGAGGCCGTCGAGCACGGGGCCGATTGGATCCACGTGGACGTGATGGACGGCCACTTCGTGCCCAACATCACGATCGGTCCGGCGGTCACGCACGCCGTGCGCGCCGCGACGGACCGCACCGTCGACGTCCATCTGATGATCGAGGCGCCCGACCGCTACCTCGAAGCTTTCGTGGACGCCGGCGCCGACGTTGTGACCGTGCACCTCGAGGCCTGCACGCACCTGCACCGGACGGTCCAGCGGATCCGCGAGTTGGGAGCCCGCGCGGGCGTGGCGGTCAACCCCGCGACGCCGGTGGACCACCTTCGCGACATCGTGGCCGACCTCGACCTGTTGCTCGTCATGTCGGTCAACCCCGGCTTCGGCGGTCAGCGCTATATCGAAGCGTCGACGCAGCGTCTGGCCCGGGCCCGCGCGCTGCTCGACGCGGAGGGCCGCGCGGGGGCGCTGCTCGAGGTCGACGGCGGCATCGACGAACACACCGCGGGCGACGCCGTGGCCGCCGGCGCCGACGTGCTCGTCGCCGGATCGGCCGTCTACCGTCACGACGCCGGTCTGGTCGAGGCCCTGCGGAGGCTCCGAGCGGCCGCCGAGGCCGGGCTGGCGCGGCGGCGGGGCGGGAAGGGCGCCGAAGGGCGGTGACCGACCACACGCTGCTCGCGGTCTTCGCGCATCCCGACGACGAGGTGATCGCGGCCGGTACGCTGTTGGCCGAGCGGGCTGCGGGCACCCGCGTCGTGATCCTGTGGCTCACCCGCGGCGAGATGACCGAAGCCTTCGGACCGATCCCGGTCGCCGAGGTCGCCGGGCGCCGCGAGGCCCTCGGGCGGCGCGCCGGAGAGCTTCTCGGGGCGGAAACCCGCTTCCTGGACCTTCCCGACACGCGTCTCAGGGCCACGCCCGAGGCCGTGGAAGCGGTGGCGCGGGTCGTCGCCGAGGTGCGTCCCGACGCGCTGCTCACCTGGGGCGACGCGTGGGTGCGGGGATTCCGGCACCCCGATCACCGCGAAACGGGCGTGCTCGCCCGAGACGCGATCACGGTCGCGCGCATCGCCAAGCGCGTCGCTCCGGCCGAACCGTACCGGGGCGCCTGCCCCATCTTCACGCTCCGCGACGTGCATTCCCGGCTTCCCTGCGTCGCCGTGGATGTGGAGCCCCACCTCGAAGAGCTGCACGCAGTTGCTGCCCTCTACTGCGAAGCTCAGGGGTTCGGCGACGCCGAGTGGCTCGAAGCGCGGCTCCGCACGGCAGGTGTCCGGCACGGTCTTCGGTTCGCCGAAGAGTTCGACGCCTGGGAGTCGGGGGCGGGTGTCGTCGAGCGACTGCTTCCACCCCTGGGAGGACCGTTCCACGTACATCCCGACCGGGCCGCGAGCTGACGGGCGTCGCCGCGACGGAACATTTGCTTCCACCGGGTCCTGGACCCTAGTGTGTTCCAACGTACACGAGCATGGGGGCCATGAGCGATTCGATCATCGACCGCGAGGCGATTCGCCGCCTCGAAGACTGGGGCGGTCCGCACCTCGTGACGCAGATGATTCGATTGTTTCTCGAAAACGCGCCGGTCCGCATGGAGCAGATGCGGGCCTGCTTCGAAGACGACCCCGGTGACGGACCCATGCGGGGCGCCCATTCCCTCAAGTCGAGCGCCGCCAACGTCGGGGCGGAGCGGGTGCGCGAGCTGGCGCAACGTATGGAAGACCTTGCCCACGAGGGTGACCTGGACCGGTTCCGCGCCCTCGTTCCCGAACTGGAGGCGGCGTACGCGGAGGCCCGCGACGCCCTCGAACCGCTCACGCGAGGCAGCTCCGATGAGGCGTAAGATCGCGGTGGTGGAGGACAACCCCGACAACCGCCTGCTCGTGCAGGCGATCCTCGACGATCTCTACGAGATCAGCGAGTACGAGACGGGGACCGAAGCGGTGCAGGGCCTGGTCGAGGACGCTCCCGACCTGGTGCTGCTCGACATCTCGCTCCCCGAGATGGACGGCACCGAGGTGCTGGCGTGGATCCGTGAGCAGCCCTCGCTCGCACGCACGCCCGTGATCGCCCTCACGGCACACGCCATGGCCGGCGACCGCGAGAAGTACCTTTCGCTCGGGTTCGACGACTACCTCACCAAACCGATCGTCGACGAATCCCTCCTGCTCGAGGCGATCGAGCGGTGGCTGAATCGGGCCCTCTGAGCGACTCCGGTCGCGGGTCGGATGCCGCGGGGGCCGTGAACGGCGACGCCGGTGAGTCCGCCCCCTGGGAGGACGACGTGGCCGTCGCCCCCCCGGCGGCGTCCTTCCGCGACGACGACCGCGCGCCCGAGCGCGCGACCGTCTATTGGATCCTCCTGATCCTGCTCGTGGGCGGGTCCTTCGTCGTGAGGAACTCGCCCTGGGGCGGCAACTGGGACCGCCACACGATCTGGGAGGCCATCGCCACCACGCTCGCCCTCGTGGTCGGCCTGCTGGCCCTGGTCCGTTTCTACTCGC
The DNA here is from genome assembly GCA_003695865.1 of Gemmatimonadota bacterium. Lineage (GTDB taxonomy): Bacteria > Gemmatimonadota > Gemmatimonadetes > Longimicrobiales > Gaopeijiaceae > J028. Next base: position 5,845 of record RFGQ01000803.1, read on the forward strand.
GCAGGGACGAGACCTTCCTGTTCATCGGGTCGGGCTTCCTGATGACGGCCGCCCTCGACGCCTTCCACGCGTTCATCACCTCGCCGCTCGCGGGCGGCAACAGCACCGAGCAGGACGCGGTGCAGGCCGCGGCCTGGTCGTGGGCCGCGTCGAGGGCGTTCCTCGCGCTGTTCCTCTTCGGCAGCCTCTTCCTGCGGCGAGGCGACCGCTCGGACCGTCGCCGCCGAGACTTCACGATCTACGCGACGGCGGGCGCCATCGCGGTCGTGATCTTCCTGTTCTTCTTTCTGCTGCCGGTGTCGGCGGTCTACGTACCGGACTCGTTCCTGCACCGGCCGGTCGAGTTCCTACCCGCCCTGGCGTTCTTCCTGGCCATGGCCGGCTACCTGCGTCTCGGCGAGTGGCGTAAGGAGCCCTTCGAGCACTGGCTCATCGTCGCGCTGCTCATCTCCACGCTGCTGCACGGCGTGTACATGGTGCAGGCGCAGAGCGAGTTCGACCCCATGGCCGACGCGGCGCACCTGCTCAAGATCGCGAGCTACGGCGCCGTGTTGATCGGGCTGCTGGCATCGGTGTTCGTGACCTTCCGACGCGAGGAGCAGGTGCTGGGCGTGATCCGCGACGCCAACATCGCGATGGCACGCGAGGTCGCGGTGCGGCGCGAAGCCGAAGCGCGCCTGCAGGACTTTCTCGACAACGCCAACGACCTCATCCAGATCACCGATCCCGACGGCCGCTTCCAGTATGTGAACCGCGCCTGGGTCGAACGGATGGGGTACCGGCGGGCCGATCTCGAGGGGCGCACACTCTTCGATCTCGTCTCGGCCGAGCATCGCGAGGCCGCCCGACAGGCCTACGCGCGGGTGGTCGCCGGTGAGACGCTGCAGCGCTACCTGCTCGAGCTCGTGACGGCCGAGGGAAGCCGCATCGTCGTCGCCGCGAGCGCGAACGTGGCCACCGGCTCGGGCGAAGGGCCCCGGATGGTGCGGGCCATCCTGCGCGACGTCACCGAGCAGCGCGCCGCCGAGCGCGAGTTGGCGGCCAGCCGTGCGAACCTGACCGCGCTGGTGGAAAACACGGGCGATGCCATCTGGTCGGTCGACCGCGACCAGCGCCTGATCACCTTCAACTCGGCGTTCTCGCTCGCCATCGAGGCGGCCACGGGACGTGAGCCCGAAAAGGGTGACACGCCCGACCGCCTCTTCCGACCCGAGCACGTGGCCTGGTACGAAGAGGCCTACGAGCGGGCGTTGGGGGGCGAGCGATTCAGCGAGGTCCGCGAAGACCGGTTCCCCGACGGCATCCGCTACCAGGAACTCTTCTTCAACCCGATCACCGCCGAAGAGGGCATCACCGGCGTGGTCGTCTTCGGCAAGGACGTCACCCGCCGCATCCTGGCTGAAGAGGAACTCGTCCAGGCCAAAGAGGCGGCCGAGTCTGCGAACCGGGCGAAGAGCCAGTTCCTCGCGAACATGAGCCACGAGCTGCGCACCCCGCTCAATTCGGTGATCGGGTTCGCGAACATCCTGCTCAAGAACAAGAGCGGCAATCTGGGCAAGCAGGAGCTCAGCTTCCTCGAGCGCATCCACGTCAACGGCCGGCACCTGCTTCAGCTCATCAACGAGATCCTCGACCTGGCCAAGATCGAGGCCGGGCGCATGGAACTCGAACTGATGACGGTGAACCTCGACGGTCTCGTACAGGAAGCGCTCGCGCTCGTCGACGGCCAGATCCGTCTCAAGGCGGGAGCCGTGGACGTGCGCGGCGAGGTGCCCGAGGGCATCCCCGACATCGAAACGGATCCGGCGAAGCTCAAGCAGGTGCTCGTGAACCTGGTGGGCAACGCGCTCAAGTTCACCGAGCGGGGCGAGATCGTGGTGCGCGTCCACGCCGATGCGGGCGGCCGCCCCACCCGCATCGACGTGGCCGACACGGGCATCGGTATCCCGCCCGACCGACTCGATGCGATCTTCGAGGCCTTCCAGCAGGCCGAGGCGGGGACCGCGCGTAAGTTCGGCGGCACGGGTCTCGGGCTCGCGATCTCACGCGCGATGTGCCTCCTGATGGGATACGACCTCACGGTGTCGAGCGTCGAAGGGGAGGGCACCACCTTTTCGATCCATCTGGCGCCCTCTTCCGACCGGACCGTCGGGGAGGCACCGGCCGCCGAGCCCGCCGAGGCCGCCGCCCCGGTCCAGGCCGAGCCCGTGTCCGCGGCGGCGGGCCCGCCCGTGGCGGCGCGCACGCCGGCCGAACCCGGACGTGCGATGCGCGACTTCCGCGTGCTCGTGATCGACGACGAGGCCGACTCCCGCGTGCTCATGACGCACTACCTCCGCGACTTCGGCTGTCAGGTGATCGAGGCGGGTTCGGCTCAGGAAGGCCTCGCCCTCGCCCGCGAGCACCGCCCCGACCTCATCACGCTCGACCTCATGATGCCCGAGATGGACGGCTGGGAAGCGCTCGAGCGGATGAAGGAAGACCCCGACCTGCGCGACATTCCGGTCGTGGTGGCGAGTATCGTGGCCGGTGAGGACCGCGGGCGGGTGTTGGGAGCCGTGGATCTGCTCCGCAAGCCGATCGAGCGCGAAGACCTGCTGCGCGTACTGTGGCGCAACCTGCTGCGTCAGCGGGGGCGGCGCGTGCTCGTGATCGACGACGACCCCGATGTGCAGGCGCTCATGCGCGAGACGCTCGAATCCGAGGGACTCGAGGTACGTTGCGCCAGCAACGGCGAAGAGGGGCTGCGCGCCGTCGAAGCCGAGGTGCCCGACGTCGTGTTGCTCGACCTCATGATGCCGGTGATGGACGGGATCACGTTCCTCGAACACCTGCGATCCAACCCCTACCACATGGGCCTGCCCGTGATCGTGATCTCCGCCAAGGAGCTCACTGCCGAAGAGCGCGAGATCCTGGCTCGCTCGGCCACCGGTGTCATCGCGAAGGGCGACGAAGTGGGACGACACCTGCGCGACATGCTCGGGCGCATCTTCCCGCTCGACGCCGCGGCGGATACGAGTAGCGCGGAGAGCGACTGAGCGGCGTCACGCCCCCTTCGGTGAATCCACCGCGCTATCTTTTCCCGTACGGGATGCGGCACCGGCCCCCGATCGGCGCCGGCCCCTCCACCGACCACCGAGGAAGCAGCGTTGGGCACGCACACATTCCGTCTCGCCACCCTGGTCGACACCCCGGCCGACGAGGTCTTCGCCTGGCACATGCGGCCCGGCGCACTCGAGCGCCTCACCCCGGCGTGGGCCCACGCGGAGGTGCTGGAGCGCAGGGGTGGACCGGCGGACGGCGGCACGGTCACGCTCCAGGTGCGCCGCGGTCCGACGCGGTTCCGCTGGACGCTCCGGCACACGGACTACGAGGAGGGCCGCCTCTTCCGCGATGAGCAGGTCGACGGGCCGCTGGGGTCATGGGTGCATACGCACCGGTTCACACCTCAGGGCGAGGGCTGCCTGGTCGAGGACGAGGTCGAATGGTCTTCGGGCAGCGGCGCGACGGGACTCATTCCCGACGGTCTGGTGACGCGCGACCTCGCGAGCCTGTTCGCGTTCCGGCATCACCGGCTGCGCAACGACCTCGCGCTGCTCCGACGCTACGGAGCCGGTCGACCGCTCCGCGTGGGCATCACGGGCTCGAGCGGGTTCCTGGGCACACAGCTTCGTCATCTGCTGACCACGCAGGGTCATTCCGTGCTGCCCATCCGGCGCCGGCGTCCGGCCGAAGGTGAGACGGCCGCCTTCTGGAACCCGCACACCGGAGAGATCGACACCCATCTGCTCGAAGGGCTCGACGCCGTGGTTCACCTGGCCGGCGAGAGCATCGCAGACGGACGCTGGAC
>RFGQ01000804.1 GCA_003695865.1 Gemmatimonadota bacterium
CGTGCGGGTGGCGCTGCGGGTCGAGTCCGACGCCGCTCCGCCGGTGGTATACGTGGCCGCTGTGCCCCGGGCCGCCGAGCGCGCGGCGGAGGCGGCCTCGTTTCTGGCCTTTCTGACCTCGGCCGAGGGACAGGCCGTGCTGTCGCGCTACGGGTTCGAGGCCGCCGCGCCGCCGGCCGGAGCCGCCGCGGGCGCGGCCGAGCCCTCGCCAGAGCCCGGACCGGTTCGCGGTGGGGTCCCGGGCGAGCCCCGGGCCGCGCCCTCCGGGCCTGTGGCCACGTCGGGCGTAGACCTGGGTTCGGCCGTGCGGCTTTCGCTCGTTGTGGCCCTCGCGGCCGTGCTGCTGGGCCTGGTGCCCGCCGTGGCCGTGGGATGGTTGTTCGCGCGCCGGGAGTTTCCGGGGCGCACCGTGCTCAGCCTGCTCGTGCTCGGTCCGCTGGTGCTGCCCCCGGTGGTCACGGGCTATCTGTTGCTCGAAGTGCTCGGTCGCCAGGGTCTGCTGGGGGGCGCGCTGGCCGTGTTCGGGGTGAGCGTGCCCTTCACCCTGCTCGGGGCCGTGGTGGCCGCCGGCGTGGTGGGCTTCCCGCTCTACGTCATGTCGATCCGCGGGGCGTTCGAGGCGGTCGACGTGCGCTACGAAGAGGTGTCGTGGACGCTCGGCGTGCCGCCGCGCCGCACCTTCACCCGCGTGGTGCTTCCGCTCGCGCTTCCCGGCATCGCGGCGGGCGCCGTGCTGGCGTTCGCACGCGCGCTGGGCGAGTTCGGCGCCACCGTCGTGCTGGCCGGCAACATCGAGGGCGAGACGCGCACGATCGCCCTGGCCGTGTACGCCCTGCTCGAGGCCCCGGGCGGGCGCGAGGCGGCGCGGGGCCTGGTGCTCGCGTCGGTCGTCCTGTCGCTGCTGGGGCTGGTGGGCTACGAGGCGCTGTCGCGCAGGCAGCGCCGGCGACTGGAGCGATTCGGTGGCGAATGAGCGACCGATCACGGACCCGACCGGCCGGGGCCCCGCATCGTCGTCGTCGAGCGCGGCCATGCTCGACCTCGACCTGAGCGTCCGGGTGGGCCCTGCGGAACTCGAGGCACGCATCGCCGCACGCGGGCGCCGGGTGGCCGTGGTCGGACCCTCGGGCGCGGGCAAGAGCACGCTCCTGCGTGTGGTCGCCGGGCTCGAGCGTCGCGCGCGCGGCCGGGTGGCGTTCGAGGGGCGTGCCTGGCTCGACACCTCGGCACGCACGCACGTGCCCCCCTGGGAGCGGCGCGTGGGCTGGGTGCCCCAGGACGCGCTGCTCTTCCCGCACCTGTCCGTGCGACGCAACCTCGCGTACGCGGGCGCCGACGCCGAGCGGGTCGAGCGCGTGGCCGCGGCGCTACAGGTCGACGGTCTGCTCGAGCGGCGGCCGCGCTTCCTGTCGGGCGGCGAGCGCCAGCGGGTGGCGCTCGGTCGCGCGCTGCTGTCGGACCCGCGGCTGCTTCTGCTCGACGAGCCCTTCGCGGCGCTCGACCGGCCTCTGCGGCGTGAACTGGCCGGACGCCTGGCGCGCCTTGCCGACGAGCGCGACCTGCCGATCGTGCTGGTGAGCCACGACGAGGCCGACGCGGACCTGATCGCTACGGAGCGCTGGATCGTGGAGGGGGGGGTGGTGCGGGCCGGCTGAGGCGGTGTGCCCCCGGGAGGTCGGCGGGCGAGCTCTCCGGGGTGCGTCCCCTTCAGACCGTGACCGTCGTGGCGCTGCGGTTCGAGTCGAGCAGTTCGCGCAGCCGGGTGGCCAGGGTGCGCACGTCGAAGGGCTTCTGCAGAAAGTCCATGCCGGGCGGGTGCTCTCCGTGGTCCTGCATCACTTCTTCGGTCGTGTAGCCCGACATGTAGAGGATCTTCACGTTGGGGCGATGGCGGGCGATCTGCTCGGCGAGCGTGATCCCGCACACGCTGGGCAGAATCACGTCCATGAGGAGCACATCGACCTGAGCCTCGATCGCGATCGCCTCGGCGTGATAGGGGTTCTTGGCCTGGAAGACGTGATAGCCCAGGCGGGCCAGCACCGTGCACAGGCTCTCGCGCAGCGCGTCCTGGTCCTCGACGACGAGGACGCGCTCGCTGCCGCGGGGTAGATCGAGCGTGGACATGGTCGTGTCTCCTCATTCGAGGCCATGAAGGCGGGGGCCCTCGCTCGGCCTCACCGGTTCGCGGGGGCGCACCCACGGCCCGGCGTGCGCCCTCTACCCGCAGTATCGGGTGGGGCCAGGTTGCGCTTGAGGCACGGGGGCCGGCGCGGCGGCCCGACCTTCGGATAGAGCGCTCCCCATGCTCAAGCATCGCTCGCAACCGGCCGACCCTCTCCTGCGGAGCCCACACTCTGAGGAGATCAGCCGTGACGACGTCGAACTCCGGCCCCCGCGCGGGGGCGAGCAAGCATCTGGGTGCCGCCGTGGCGGTGGCCCTTCTGCTCACGCCGCTGGCGGCGCTGCTGGGGCCGGGCGTGGCCTCGAGCCCGGCAGGCATGCTGCTGTGGACCCCCCCGCTCGTGCCCATCTTCCTGCTGGGTCTCCACCGGGGTTGGGTGGGCGCCGCGCACGGTCTCGCGCTGGCGCTGGGTGCCGTGGCGCTGGCCGGCGTGACCGGCGCGCTGAGCGGGTCGCCGGTAGCCGACATCGCCGGGCTGCTGGGGCTGGCCGGGGCGTACGGCGTGGTCGCGCTCGGCACGGGGTTCGTGTCGGAGCACCTCCACGAGGCCCGCCTGGCGGCCGAGGAGGTCGCGCTCACAGACGAGCTGACCGGTCTCCCCAACCGGCGCCATGCCGAGATCTTCCTGGATGCCGCCGTCGCCTCGGCGGAGCGCGGCATCCCGATGACCGTCGTGCTCTTCGACCTCGATCACTTCAAGCGCGTCAACGACACGCTGGGCCATCAGGCGGGAGACGACGCGCTCCGCATCGTCGCGGACGTGCTGCGCTCGTGCACCCGCAAGAGCAACCTGTCGGCGCGCATCGGGGGCGAGGAGTTCCTCGTCATTCTCTCGAACTGCAACCTGCACGGCGGCATGATCTTCGCGGAGCGGTTCCGTACCGTGCTCAAGGAGCGCGCGCAGGCGCTTGGTTTGACGGTCAGTGCCGGGGTGGCCACGTTCCAACCCGGCTGCGGCAGCCGCGAAGCACTGATCGCGGCGGCCGACGAGGCGCTGTACGAAGCCAAGGCCTCGGGCCGGGACTGCGTGCGAGCTTCCAGCACGCTCATCGCGCCCATTCGCCGGGGCGTGGCGGCGGCCTGACTCCGCCCATCGCCTCGGGGCGGCCGGGTTGTTCAGCGGCCCTGGCCGGTCTAGCTTGCGGCCCACGATCCGCCGCTCGCTGTCTTCCCCTCGTGACCGGCCGCGCATGAAACTCCTCTGCGTCCACCCCAGCGGGCTCTTCTTCTCGGACGTCTTCCTGCGCCTGGAGCCCATCGGCCTCGAGCTGGCCGCGGCCGCGGCGCTCGCTGCGGGCCACGACGTGCGCATGGTCGACCTCCAGGCCGAGAAACCGCGGGCGTTGTTCAGGATGCTGCGTTCGTTCGAACCCGACGCCGTCGCGTTCTCGTGCAACTACCTGCCGAACCTTCCCGAGGTGGTCGACCTGGCGAAGGCAATCCGTGCCGAACGGCCCGGCACGTTCATCTTCGTGGGTGGTCACAGCGCGTCGTTCACGGCCGAAGAGTTCCTCGAGCACGGTGCGGGCGCGATCGACTGTGTGCTCCGGGGCGAAGGCGAGATCGGCGTCCCGCAGCTGCTCGAGGCGGTGAAGCACGACCGGGATTCGATCGCCCAGGTGCCGGGGGTGGTCACCCTGGAGGGCCACGGACCTCCGCCGCAGACGGTGGAGAACCTCGACGACCTGATGCCCGCCCGTCACCTGCTGCGCCGCCGCCGTAAGTACTTCATCGGGGTGCTCGACCCTGCGGCGTCCATCGAGTTCAGCCGGGGCTGCCCCTGGGATTGCAGCTTCTGCAGCGCGTGGACGTTCTACGGTCGGCGCTACCGCCTCGTATCGCCCGAGCGCGTGGTCGAAGACCTCGAGCGCATCCGGGAACCGGGGGTGTTCGTGGTCGACGACGTGGCCTTCATCCAGGAGGAGCACGGGCTCGCCATCGCCGAGGAGGTCGCGCGCCGCGGCATCGAGAAGCGCTACTACATGGAGACCCGCGGCGACGTGCTCATCCGCAACCAGCACGTGTTCAAGCGCTGGGCCGAGATCGGTCTGCGTTACATGTTCCTGGGTCTCGAGGCGATCGACGAGGAGGGCCTCAAGAAGTTCAGAAAGCGCGTCTCGACCGACAAGAACCAGGAGGCGCTGGCCATCGCCCGCTCACTCGGGATCGAGGTGATCGTGAACATCATCGCCGATCCGGATTGGGACGAGGCGCGCTTCCAGACGGTCTACGAGTGGGTTCGTGAAAGTCCCGAGATCGTCAACGTCAGCGTGAACACGCCCTACCCCGGCACCGAGACCTGGCTCACCGAGTCGCGCAAGCTGGTGACCCGGGATTATCGCCTCTTCGACATCCAACATGCGGTGCTCCCGACGCGGCTCCCCCGGGAGCGCTTCTACGCCGAGATGGTGCGCATCCAGACCGCGCTGCGCGAGCGACACCTCGGCTGGAAGGCCTTCTTCGGGGCGTTGAAGTTGGCGCTCAAGCTGCTGATGAAGGGCCAGACCAACTTCGTGCGGATGCTCGCCGGCTTCAGCAGGGTCTACAACCCCAAGCACCAGCTCCGCAATCACGCCCGCCCGGTCAAGTACGAGATCCGACTGCCCCCGGAGCGCGCCACCGAGGTGGACCGGCAGAAGCTCTACGTGCTTCAGCCGCCGCCGCGCCAAG
>RFGQ01000805.1 GCA_003695865.1 Gemmatimonadota bacterium
GGATCGTGGCGATGCGCTGGGCCAGCGGAGATTCGTAGGGGGCGTCGGTGGCCCACTCGACCTCTGCCTCGGCCTCGGCCATCGCCTCGATCACCCGATCGGTGAGGTAGTCCACCAGATTGACGAGGAAGTGGCCCGAGCCCATCGCTGGGTCGCAGACGCGGAGTGTCAGGATCGCCTCGGCAGGGTCGAGGCGGCGCAGCGCGCCGAGGCGCGTGGCCTCGTCGCGCAGGTCATCTGCCAGCTCCTCCGCGCGGGTGCGGAAGGCCCCAAGGCGGTCGGCGATCAGGGGCTCGAGAGTCTCGCGCAGGATCAGGCCGACCAGCTCGTCGGGCGTGTAGTAGGAGCCGGTGCTCTTGCGGGCGAAGAGGTTGGGGCGGACGACCAGGCCCTTGTCCTCATCGCGGCGGATCTCGAATTCGAGCAGACGCTCGTAGATCGAGCCGAGCTGCTGCACCGAGAGGTCGCGGTAGTTGATGTACCGGCGCCGCCCGCCTGTGCTCTCGAAGGAGAGGAGGTCGATCACCTCAGCCATCACGGCGTCAGGGATGCGGACGCGCGTGAGCAGTGGTGTACGCTCGGGGTCGAACAGACCTCCATTGTAGGGCGGCAGGCCGATCGAGGCGTCGCCGCGGTCAATGGCGCGGCAGAGGTCGTCGATCACCGACCAGTAGCGCGCCGCGGTGGCTGAGAAGGTGTCGTTCTGGTCCTTACGCCGGCCGACATCGCCGCGGACCTTTTCGCGCAGCGCGTAGTCGTCGTAGCGGCTGTCGCGGACGGGCAGCAGGTTGCGGTCCTCGGCATAGAGCAAGAAGAGCAGCCGGTAGAGCAGGATCAAAGCGGCGTCGCGCACCTCGTCGAGCGGGGCCTCGGGGGCGCTGGTCGAGACGGCGCGGGCGAGATTCGGGAACACGGTCGTGAAGACCATGTCGGAGAGGTTCTGGGCGACCCGCTCCTCGTAGAAGCGGCCTTCCTCGAGGGCGCGCTGGTGGAAGGTGCGGGGGTCGCTGGCCGAGGGCGCGAAGGCGCCGCGGCGGAACATCAGCGCGAAGACGCGCAGCCAGTGGTCGCGGGCGGCCCGGGCTTCAGCGTCATCCACCGCGTCGAAGAGGTCGCCGCGCAGGCCGAGGAGCGTAGCGAGGTCGATCTCGAAGAACTGCTCGGAGACCGAGCGGGCGCCCTGGTAGTAGAGCCGCCAGACCGCGCCGTTGGTCAGGATGCCCCAGCGGAGGTCGCCGGCGGTGAGGTCCTCGACCCGGCGAAGGTAGCGGAGCATCTGGGTAGAGGGGACGTTCGCCTCGTCGCGGCGTCCGGAGCTGCGGTCGAGCGGGCGGCCCCAGCGCTTCGATTCGACAATGGCGATGCCGTGGCCGTA
>RFGQ01000806.1 GCA_003695865.1 Gemmatimonadota bacterium
ACCGAGAAGCGGGCCCTCGTGTCGCCGAGGGGAATCATGCCCGACTCGTAGGGCATGTCCTTCTGGGGGGTGGGTCGCCGGGGGTTGAGGACGTGGCTGGCGACCATCATGCCGACCGCGTTCACGACGGACACCCCGAAGAGGATCAGGAGCGGGACGTAGGACCCCGACATGGCAGCCAAGTGTTTGTGAAATCGTTCACTAGGGACCGCGGAATCTACCCGGCCCCGAGAGCGAGTGTCAAGCTGAGACGCACCTCCCGCAGGGCCGTTTGCCGGCCCTCACGGGCGGCCCTATGTTCGCCCGCGAGCGAGCCGCCGGAGAGCGCGCGACCCCGCCGCGCGGCCCCCGGTGCACACGAGCGACGCCGCCCCGGACACGAGCCCCGATGCCCATCAAGAGCGACCACTGGATCCGCCGCATGGCGGAAGAGCACGGCATGATCGAGCCCTTCGAGCCCGGCCAGGTACGGGAGGGGTGCATCTCGTACGGGCTTTCCTCGTTCGGCTACGACATTCGTGTGGCGCCCGAGTTCAAGGTGTTCACGAACGTGCACAACGTGATCGTCGACCCCAAGAACTTCGACGACCGCTCGTTCGTGGACGTGCACGGGCCCGAGTGCATCATCCCCCCCAACTCCTTCGCCCTGGCGCGCACCGAGGAGTACTTCCGCATCCCCCGCGACGTGCTCGTCGTGTGCGTGGGCAAGAGCACCTACGCTCGCTGCGGCATCATCGTGAACGTCACGCCGCTCGAGCCCACGTGGGAGGGCTTCCTCACGCTCGAGATCTCGAACACCACGCCCCTTCCGGCCAAGGTGTACGGAGGGGAGGGCATCGCACAGCTCCTGTTCTTCGAGGGCGACCAGGAGCCCAGCATCGCCTACGCCGACCGCCAGGGGAAGTACCAGCACCAGGTCGGGGTGACGCTGCCCAGGCTGTAGGCCCGCTACCCGCAGGATGCCCCCCGGGGCGAGCGAGCCCCGCAAATCGGCCCCGGGAACTCGAGCAAGCCACACGGGGAGCTCCGGAGCCCTGCCGGAGGAGGCGAGAGGCGTGCCCTTCAGGAGTAGCAGGCGCCTCGTGAAGCAGACGCACGCATCTTTCGCCCCGGACAACAC
>RFGQ01000807.1 GCA_003695865.1 Gemmatimonadota bacterium
CCGGTCCTCGTCCGGTTCTCCTACGGCCCTCCTTCCGACCGGCACAATCTGTCGAAAGGAGCGGAAGCGATGTCCCTTTTCCGGAAAAGCCTGCCGCCCCGCCCCCCCGAAAACGGCGCAGTGTGGCGATGTGCACGGATGGCACGCTTTTCGCAAAAAAGCGATACGGCCACGTGCGCCCGGCCTCCCGCTGCGGCCCGGCCCTCTGGGGCGGGGGTCCGACGGTTCCGGGCGTGCGCGGCCGCGATCCGGGGCACGCGACTTCCCGGTCCGGGCGTCAAATGTTTATCGAATCTTTGAATCCTCTCAGGGCCTTTTTGTTCTTGACAAGCCTTGAGATCGGGTGGTACTCTGGACCGAACATTCGGGAAAAATATGTTCCCGGCCCTCCTTACATGAGCACGCCATGGGCCTCTTCGGACGTAAAAAGCGGTCGGTCGGGCTGGACATCGGCTCCGGCTTCGTAAAGGTCGTCGAGGTGGATCACTCGGGAGATCAACCCGAGGTGGTCCGCGTTGCCATGCGGCCCCTGGTCGCCGACGCCATCGTCGAGGGCGAGGTCATGGACCCCGGCCTGGTGTCCGACACGATCTCGGGCCTCTTCCAGGAGGTCGGGCTCAAGGGGCGCGAGGTGATCACGGCCGTGGGCGGCCACGACGTGATCATCAAGAAGATCGAGATGGACCGCATGAAGGAGTCCGACGCGCGCGAGGTGATCCGCTGGGAGGCGGAGCAGCACGTGCCGTTCGACATCAAGAGCGTCGAGCTCGACTTCCAGATCCTGAATCCGCACGACGAGGGCATGCGCATGGAGGTGCTCCTCGTCGCGGCCAAGCGCGAACTCGTCGACAACAAGGTGAGCCTGCTGCTCGACGCCGGGGTGAGCCCCGCCGTCATCGACGTCGACGCCTTCGCGCTGCACAACGCCTTCGAGCACAACCACCCCGAGGCGATGGAGGGGATCGTCGCCCTGGCCAACATCGGCCACGAGACGACGAACGTGAACATTCTCGAGGACGGGCTGCCCATCCTCACGCGCGACATTCCCTTCGGCTCTCGCCGTGTTCGCGAAGACCTACAGCGCGAGCGGGGCCTCACGGCCGAGCAGGCCGAGGACGTGGTGCAGGGACGCGAGCCGCTCGACGACCTCGACACGCTGATCCAGTCGAGCGCCGACGAGGTGGCCGTGGGCATCGAACGCGCCTCGGCCTTCCTGATGACGCGGCAGGCCGGCGCCGGCCTGGGCCGGATCTACCTGTCGGGCGGCGGCGCTCGCATTCCCGGCATGGTCGAGGCGCTCGCGCGCCGGATGAACGTCGAGACCCAACTGGTGAACCCGTTCGAGCAGACGCCCGTCGATCCTGAGGCGGCGGGCGGACTGTCGCTGGAGGAGGCGGCGCCGATGCTGCTCCTTCCGCTCGGGCTCGCGCTGCGGCAGGCCTAGGAGGCGCGCTGTGATCGAGGTCAACCTCCTACCCGGGGGCAAGAAGCGGACGTCGAAGCGGAGCAAGGTCTCGCTCTCGCTGCCCGACCTCAAATCGATTCCGCTCGATCCGTACATCCTCGGCGCCGCGGCGGCCGTGATCCTGGCGCTGGGCGTGAGCGTGTACTGGTACCTCAGCATCTCGGACCGTCGCGCCGAAGTCGACATCGCGTTGGCGGAGGCGCTCGAGGACTCGGCCAACTACGCCGACCTCATCGAGCGCCAGAACGCGCTCACCGCGCGGCGCGACTCCGTGGCCCAGCGGGTCTCGATCATCCAGGAGATCGACGCGGGCCGCTACGTATGGGCGCACGTCCTCGACGAGGTGGCCCGGGCGCTGCCCGAGTACACCTGGCTCACGCAGATCCTTCAGGTCTCCGTGGGAGAAAACCTCGAGTTCCAGATCGGCGGGCGCGCCGGGAACCCGTTCGCCCTGACGAACTTCATGAACAACCTCGAGCAGTCGCCGTTCATCCGGAACGTGCGTCTGATCAACACCGAGAACGCGGTGGAGC
>RFGQ01000808.1 GCA_003695865.1 Gemmatimonadota bacterium
CGCCCGCAGCTCTTCAGGCTACGGCGCGCGCAGCCGATCCACCGCCCCCCGGCCGCGCCGCCTGCGCGCGCTCCTCGCGGCGCCGCTGCTCGTCCTTGTCGTCGCCTGCGGCGGCGGAGACGGCGGCACGGGCCCCGGCGGGGGCGGCGCTGGGGGCGGCGGATCGCTGGCCTTCGAGGTGAGCCGCCGCGACCTGCGTCAGGACCGCTCCACGTCGATCGACCTGCGCAACGGAACCTCGGCGACGATCGGGCCCATCACGCTGGGCGGGGGTCCGGTGCTCGACGCGACCGGCGTCGACGTGGGCGGCGTCTCGGTCGTGAGCATCCCCAGCCAGATCCCCTCGCTCGCGGCGGGGGAGGAGCGCGCGGTCACGATCAACCTTAACGACCGCGGCCTGCCACCCGGAGACTACGAGTTGCAATTCGAGGCGCGCGTGAACGGACAGGTCAGGGCGACGGTAGCCCTGGCGTTCACGGTGGCGAACACGAGCATGTCGTCGGCCGTCTCGATCGCCATCGCCGGCCCGACGCAGGTCCGCCAGGGCGACCGCGTGCAGTTCACGGCCGACGCGCGCGACTCGCAGGGCAACCAGCTCAGCGAGGCCGTGATCGACTGGTTCCTGTTGCCCACGACGGCCGGTCTGATCGGCAACGAGGGCACCTTCGTGGCCTACGAGCCGGGCTCGCGTCGCATCATCGCCGTGTCGGGCAGCGTCGCCGACACGCTCACCGTCGACGTCAGCCCCCGCAACGCCACCGGATCACTCACGCTCGAGTCGCCCGGAACGCTCACCCACCGCTGGACGTCGTCGGTGTGGGTGCAGGGTGGGTTCGCCTACACCGGCACCCGAGACACCCGCGACGCCGGGGGCTCGTCCTTCCCCGGCAAAACGCTCTACGTGTGGGACCTGGCGGCCGCGGGTGGACCGTCGTTGGTCGACTCCTTGCAGGTCGATGCGGCCACGGTCGCCGACGTGCACGTGCGCGCCGACGGCCAGCTCGGGGCGCTTGCGCACCTGGGGGCTTCGGACGGCCTGGGCGGCATCACGCTGTTCGATCCCTCCGATCCGGCCCATCCGACCGTGATCACCCGCTTCACGGACGGACTCGAGGCGGGGGTGCGCAACGTGTGGCTCGACGGTACCCACGCCTATGTCGCCCTGGAGGGCGATGCGCAGGGTCTGCGCGTGATCGACGTCTCGAACCCGGCGGCACCGGCCGTGGTGGCGTCGTTCTTCGGCGGCGTGAGCTTTCTCGACGACGTGATCGTGCGCGACGGGCTCGCCTTCCTGGCCCACTTCAACGCGGGCGTGATCGTGCTCGACGTGGGCAACGGCATGCGGGGTGGCACGCCGGCCGCGCCGGTCGAGGTGTCGAGGATCGTGCCCGCCGGCGCCCAGGTGCACGCGCTCTGGTACTGGCCCGCCGGAGGCACGCTGTTCGCGGCCGAGGACGACGCCGACACGCCCGGCGCCCTTCACGTGATCGACGTGTCGGACCTGTCGAACCCGACCGAGGTGGCCACCTTCGAGAGCGGAGGGGCACCGCCCAACCGCCTGTGGATGGACGAGGCGGCCCAGGTGCTCTATGTGGCCTGGAACGGCGAGGGCGTGCGCGCGCTCGACGTGAGCGGCGGCCTGTTCGGCAGGCTCGAACTGCAGGGCCGGGTCGTCGCTCAGCCCGACATCGCGCCCGGCTATGCGGGCGCGAGCCTGTGCACGCCCTCGACGCAGTGCGCGCTCGACATCGCGGGCGCGGGCGGGCTGGTCTACGTGGCCGACGCCAACACGGGCCTGGTCGTGTTGCGGCCGGGCTCCTGAGCCCGACCGGGGCCGGGGCCGATGCTGCGGCGGAGGCCCGGCAATCCCGGCCCCGCTGCCGCGTATGATGCACGAACGCTCCGCTCGCCCATGCCTCGAGGCGCCCATGACCGTATCGTTCCACCGCCGGCCTCACGGCGTCCTTCGTGTGCCCGTCGCGCTCGCCCTGCTCGCCATCGCGGCCGGATGCGGAGGCGGCGACGGTGCCGGGCTCGACGACGGCGGCGGCAGTGGGGTCGAGTTCGCCGCGGCCACCGCCGACGTGGGCACGAACCGCTCGATCGCGCTCACCCTGACCAACCGGGGCGACCGCGGCATCGGCCCTGTGACGTTCGCGCTCGAGCGGGTCGCGGACGCCGCCGGCAGGGACGTGCAGGGCGCCTCGATCACCACCGTCCCCGAGCGCCTGGGCACGCTCGCACCGGGCGCCTCGGTGTCGGTGACGGTGCTCCTCAGCGCCGACCCGCTGGCCGCGGGGGCCTACGAGGCCACGGTGGCAGCGCTGGCCGACTCGGTGGTGGTGGCGCGGGCCACGGTCGGCTTCGCCGTCGCGGAGCCGCCCGACAACGGCGCCCGTGCGATCGCGATCGAGGGCGTGCCGGCAACGCTGCGCCAGGGCGACGTGGCCGACCTGGCGGCCCGCGTGCTCGACGAAGCCGGCGCCGAGCTGGCGGGCGCGCCGGTGAGCTGGTTCCTGCTGCCCTCGACGGCGGGCGAGATCGAGGCCGACGCGCTCGTGGCGTACGAGCCGGGATCCGCCCTGCTCATCGCCCGCTCGGGGCGCGTGGACGACACGCTCGCGGTCACCATCGAGCCCCGCGGCGTCGCGGGCGCCTTCACGACCGTGTCGGTGACGCCGCCGCCCTCGCGAGCACTCACCGACCTGTGGGTGCACGGCAACTACGCCTACACGGGCACCCGCCCGAACGGCAACGACCGGGGCGACGCCCTCTACACGTGGGACGTGACCGATCCGCTCGCCCCGGTGCTCACGTCGACGCTGGTCGTGGACGCGGGCCAGGTGAACGACATCAAGGTGAGGGCCGACGGGGCCCTGGCGGTGCTCACGCACGAGGCCAGCACCGACGGACTCAACGGGATCACCCTGCTCAGCCTGGCCGACCCCGCCCAGCCCATCGTGATCACCCGCTTCACCGACCAGCTCCAGTCGGGCGTACACAACGTGTGGATCGAGGGCGACTTCGTGTACGCGGCCGTCGACGGCGGTGGCCAAGGCCTGCGTGTGATCGACGTTTCCGACCCCGCCAGTCCCTCCGTGGTCGCCACGTTCCGTACCGGCACGAGCTTCGTGCACGACGTCTACGTGCGCGACGGGCTCGCGTTCGTGTCGTACTGGAACGAGGGCCTCGTGATCCTCGATGTGGGGAACGGCGTCGCGGGCGGCTCGCCGCACGACCCCAGGCTGGTTTCACGCATCCTGCTCGACGGCCAGACGCACAATGCCTGGTACTGGCCGTCGAGCAGGA
>RFGQ01000074.1 GCA_003695865.1 Gemmatimonadota bacterium
CTCGAGAAGCAGTGCAGCACGAACGGGGCGCCGTCCGGGGCGTCGGCCAGAGCCGCCATCACGTCTTCGTCCGCGGAGCGCGCGTGCACCACGAAGGGCAGCCCCAGATCACCCGCCAGCTCGATCTGGGCGCGGAAGAGCCGCCGCTGTACGTCGCGCGGCGAATGGTCGTAGTGGTAGTCGAGACCGGTCTCGCCGATCGCCACCACGCGGCGTGAAGCCAGGGCCGCCTCGCGGATGCGCTCCAGCGCGTCGCCGGGAGCGCTGCCCGCTTCGTGGGGATGGATGCCCGCCGTGCACCATACGTCGGGCTCGGCGTCGGCGAGGGCCCTGGCCAGGCGGGCATCGTCCAGGTCGGAAGCGACGGTGACGACCCCGCGCACGCCCGCTCCGCGCGCACGTGCGAGGACGGCCGCCCGATCGTCGTCGAAGCGGCCGTCCGTGAGATGGCAGTGACTGTCGAACACGGCGGAATCAGACCGCGGCGGCCGCCCGCTTCTTCCTGCGGCGCTCCCGCCGGCTGTGACCGTCTCCGAAGCGCTTCTGGATCTCGATGAGCGCCGGCGAAGCGACGAAGATCGACGAGTAGGTCCCGATCACGATCCCGAGAATCAGCACGACCGTGAAGTCACGGATCACGATGGGGCCGAAGAACAGCAGCGCCACCAGCACGGCCAGCGTCGTCCCCGACGTCAGGATCGTGCGCGGCAGCGTCTCGTTGATCGAGCGGTCGACCAGCGTGATCGGATCCTCCTTGCGTCCGCCCTTCGCGTTCAGGTTCTCGCGGATCCGGTCGAACACGACGATCGTGTCGTTGAGCGAGTAACCGACGATCGTGAGGATCGCCGCCACCGTGGGCAGCGCGATCTCGATGCGGAACAGCGACAGAAAGCCGAGTGTGATGAGGATGTCGTGCATCGTGGCGATCACGGCCGCGATGCCGAAGCGCAGCTCGAAGCGGATCGCCAGGTAGATGAGCGTGAGCAGGAACGAGAACAGGATCGCGAAGGCCGCCTTCTGCTGCAGCTCGGCCCCGATCTTGGGTCCGACCGTCTCGCGGTTGCGGATCTCGAACGCGCCGGCGCCGAAGGCGTCCTCCAGCTGCCGGCTCACCTCTTCGGCGACCTCGTCCACGTCGCGGTCGCCCAGCGCCGTGCGGATGACGAACTCGTTCTCCTCACCGAAGCGCGTGATGGGGGGCGCCTCGGAGCCCCCGAGCGCGGCTCGAAGCTGGGCCGCCGTCGTGGGCTCGTTGAATCGCACCTGGATGATCGAGCCGCCCGTGAAGTCGACGCCGTAGTTCAGCCACGAGCCGCTCGACACCGCGTTGAAGATCATCGCCCCGATCCCGATGAGGAGCGTGATCGCCGAGAGCAGGTACGCCGTACGGCGCTTCTCGATGAACAGATAGTTCGCGTTCTGAAAGAGTCGCATGGCTCAGATGCTGATCGGGTCGGAGGCCTTCTTGCCCGACAGGTAGAGGAGGAAGAACGTCCGCGTCACGTAGATGGCGCTGAAGAACGAGGCCACGATACCGATGGACAGCGTCACGGCGAAGCCGCGCACCGGACCGGTTCCGAACTGGAACAGGATGAGCGCGGTGATCAGGGTCGTCAGGTTCGCGTCGACGATCGCCGACAGCGCGTTGCCGAATCCCTCGTCCACGGCCGTCCGGGTGGCCCGTCCGAGCGCGAGTTCCTCTCGGATGCGCTCGAAGATGAGCACGTTCGCGTCCACGGCCATGCCGATCGACAGGATCAGACCGGCGATTCCCGGAAGCGTGAGCGTGGCGTTGAGGGCCGAGAGCCCGCCCATCACGAGCAATACGTAGACCGCGAGCGCGAGCACCGACAGGAAGCCCGCCACACGGTAGTAGCCCACCATGATGAGCACCACGAGGACCAGCCCGATGACCCCGGCCACCTCGCCCTCTTCGATCGAGTCGGCGCCGAGCGACGGCCCCACGGTGCGCTCTTCCAGGATCTTGAGCGGCGCCGGGAGGGCACCGGCCCGCAGCACCAGCGCCAGGTCGGCCGCCTCGGTCAGGTCCGCGTTGCCCATCTCGATCACGCCGCTCGAGCCGATGCGGTCCCGCACCTCGGGCGCGCTCATGACCTCGCCGTCGAGCACGATCGCGATGTAGTCGCCCACGTGCTGCGCCGTGAAGTTGCCGAAGATGCGCCCGCCGCGCCGGTCGAGCTCGAAGTTCACCTGCGCCTGGTTGAACTGGGGATCGCGCTGCGCCACCGCCGATTCCAGCCGGTCACCGGTCAGGAAGGCGTTGCTGTCGAGCACGTAGAGGCGGCGGTAGTTGCGCGCGCCGATCGCCGTGGGCTCGGCTTCCCAGAAGAGCTCGACACCCCGCGGCAGCGCGCGCTTGAACTCGGGCAGTTCCATGAACCGCGACGCGATCTCGACATCCTCTTCGGCCACCAGGTAGACACCCTCCCGGTCGCCCGTGGTGAGCAGCCCCGTGAAGGGCCGCAGCGTCGAGACCGCCGTCGTGTCCGACGCGGCCGAGTCGGCGGCGGCGCCTGAGGAGTCTGCCGCGGCCGCGGAGTCGGCGCCGCCGAAGAGCAGATCCTGCACGTCCTGTGTCGGACCCTGGGTGTCGCGGCCCATCTCACGGAGGGCGTCCTCGCCGAGCGCCGCGACGATCTGGCGGTCGAGCCGCGGCAGCGCCGGCGCGAGGTCGGTCACCGGGTGAACGAGCCGGAACTCGAGGAAGGCCGACTGCTGGATGAGCTGCTTGGCCCGCTCCTGATCGCGGACTCCGGGCAGCTCCACGATCAACCGCTGCGTGCCGACCTTCTGGATGAGCGGCTCCTCGACGCCGAACTCATCGATACGCGTGCGCAGGATGCGCTCCGCGCGGTCGATCGCGTCGGCGCGGGCCTCGTCCGTCATCGTACCGTCGGGATCGTCGACCTCGAGGACCAGGTGCATCCCGCCCTGAAGGTCCAGACCGAGCTTGATCTTGTTCGTCACCAGGTAGCCGATGCTGACGGCGCACAGGCTCAGGATGACGAGGATGCGGCCCCGTAGCGATTTGATCATTGCCGTGGCGTTTCAGGATTCCAGCGTCTCGTGCGGTCCCCGCAGGGACCCCCCTCACGAAGCCCACAAAGCTGGCAGCGGCGTAGGCGGCCTGTCAATCTACCGCCGATGCTCCCGGGGGGTCCCACCGCAGGCCCCGGGAGGCCTCAGAAGTAGAGAAACGTCTGGAACTTGAGCGAAGCCTCGCTGTCGCCGGCTTCGGGCGACCACACGTCCAGGTTCACCCCGACCTTCGAACGCCCCGCAATGTAGAACATGACGCCCGGCGTGAAGATCCATCCGCCGTCGTCGGCCACGTCGGTGTCTCCGTCGCCGTAGCTCACCCTGAGCAGCGGCTCCCATCCGATGAAGCGCGCCGAGCCCTCGATCGGGGCGTAGTACGACGCGACACCCTGGAAGGCCACGAAGTTCGCCGGGTCGCCGCCGGCGTCGAGCGCCTTCCAGTTGTCTCCGGCCACGACGCCGGCCTGCAGGTGAAAGCCGTCCTGCCAGCCTCCCACCTCGAGGTCGGCGCCGAACGCCGCCGCGTAGTCGGTGCCTCCGTCCTCGGCCACGTAGTCGTGCAGGCCCAGGTTGGCCCCCAGCGTCACGTCGCCCCCCACGCCGATGGTGAGGCGGCCCGCATAGCTCTTGTCCCCGTTCTCGTCGGACCTGTTCGCGCCCGTGCCGTTGGTCGCCGTGAACTGATAGGCCACGCGCCCGCTGGAGCCGCTCACCCGCAGGCCCACGTCTCGATCGGCGTAGGCGAGCTTCTCGGTCAGGCGGCTCCACGAGCATACGCCCCCGGTGCCCGCGCAGGCGTCCACGCCCGCCACGCGCCCGTCACGCTCGATGATCGACAGCCGGGTGCTGGAGGCCAGCTCGAACAGGTCGAAGGCGCGCTTGAACTGGCCCACGTCGACCCGGAAGGCCCGGTCGAAGTCAAGCCGCATGTACGCGTCCTTGAGCGACGCCTCCCCGCCCGCGAAGTCGGTCTGCACACGGCCTTCGAGGAAGTCGTTCACGACCAGCCCCACGTAGACGCGGGCCCGCCGCATGAAGATGTCGGTCGAGGTGCCCTCGACCGACGAGGTGGCGAGCTGGGTGTGCAGTCGCCCGCCTACGGTGATCCGGGCCCCGCGGGCCTCGATGGTGGTCTGGCCCTGCAGCGGAGGGGTAGCCGCCCCCAGCGTCGCTGCGAGCAGAAGCGTGGTCCAGCCGGTCGAACGTACGCGCATGGTCGTCCCCTGTCCGTGGTCCATCCGCTCCGGCGGACGGGCCTCGATCGTTACACGGTCGGGGCGAAGTTATGCGCTCGGGAGGTGCGTTCCAGTCGTGACGGGGGGCGTTCCCCACATTGTGACGGGGGCGTTACAGGGCCGATACCGGATCGCCCGGGAAGGCGGCGTGCTACATCACGGCGCGGCGTAGCACGGCGCGCACGCGCGCCAGGAACCGCACCGGATTGGCGTCCTTGTCCACGTAGTCGTCGGCGCCGGAGTCGAGCACCTCGGCCTCGGTCTCTTCGTCGCCCACGCCCGTACGCACGAGCACCGGGAGCGCCTGAGTGTCACGCGAGCCGCGGATGCGGGCCAGCACCTCGCGGCCGTCCATTCCCGGCATGCTCAGGTCGAGGATGACCAGGTGGAAGTCGGGATCCTGCTGCAGGTGCTCGAGCGCCTCTTCGCCGCTGGCCACGAGCGTCACCTCGTAGCCCTCCTCCTCGAGCACAGCGGCCATCACCGTGCGGGCATCTTCGTCGTCGTCGACGACCATGATGCGCGGCGGCCCGACCTCGTCCTCGCCCTCGTCCTCCATCTGCGCGCCGAGCACGCGGTCGACCTCGGAAAGCGTCGTGCGCGCCTGGGTCACCCAGTCGAGCGCGACCTGGTGCAGCGAGCGCATGCCGCCCTGCATGGCGATGCGGGAAAGCGTCTGCCAGCCCTTACGAGCCTCGATCGCGGCCTGGAAGCGCGGGCCGGCGACCAGCACCTCGACCACCGGCAGCCGGCCGCGATAACCGGTGAACCCGCACTCCGCGCAGCCCACCGCGCGCACCACGGGTTCGATGCCGTGCTTCTCGGTGAGCCGCTGCTCCTCGGGGGTCAGCCGGCCGCGCACGGGTTCGGCGCAGGCGGCGCACACGCGCCGGATCAGGCGCTGGGCGAGCGCGCCGCGCAGCGTGGAGGCGATGGTGCTGTACTGCAGGCCCATATCGGCCAGTCGCGACACGGCGCTGACCGCGTCGTTGGCGTGCACTGTAGCGAGCACCAGGTGGCCGGTCATGGCCGCCTGAGCAGCCGTCTGCGCCGTCTCCTTGTCGCGGATCTCACCGACGAGGATCACGTCGGGGTCCTGCCGCAGGATCGAGCGCAGCGCCGCGGCGAAGGTGAGCCCCTGCTTGGTCTCGACCTGGGTCTGTGTGAGCCCCGGCAGCTCGTATTCGATCGGGTCCTCGACGGTCATGATGTTGACCTTACCGTCGGCCATCTCGCGCAGGGCACCGTACAGCGTGGTCGTCTTGCCCGAACCCGTCGGCCCGGTCACCACCACGATGCCGTCCCGCAGTCCCAGCAGCGAGCGCATCCGCTCCAGTTCGTACGCCGGCAGCTCGAGGTCTTCGAGCGTGAGCGCGCGGTTCGAGTCGAGGACCCGGATCACGCACTTCTCGGCCCCGCCGGCCGGAATCGTCGAAACCCGCAGGTCGTACGAGAGATTGCGGATGCGCACCCGCGCCTTGCCGTCCTGGGGCCTCAGGCGGTCGGCGATGTCGAGCTTGGACAGGATCTTGATGCGCGAGATCACACGGTTCATGGCCGACATCGGCAGGTCCATGTGCTTGCGCAACACCCCGTCCACCCGGTAGCGCACCACCCCCACCTTGCGGCCGGGCTCGATGTGGATGTCGCTGGCACCCTGTGCGATGCCGTCGCGCAGGATGAGGTTCGTCAGCTTCACCACCGGCGTGGCCGAGGCATCGCCCGCCGAGATCGACTCGGGGCCCATCTCCTCGACGAGCTTCACGGCGTCGTCGGTGACGTCTTCGGCCTCGAGCGTGCCCAGCAGGGTCTCGACCGCCTTCTCGGGCGAGAAGCGCGCGTCGAGCGCCTCCTGGATGGCGGTCGGCGACGCCACCTGGAAGACCGTCGTGCGCCCGGTGCTGAAGCCCAGGGCGCGCTCCGCCTCCACGTCGGTGGGGTCGCAGGTGGCCACGAACAGGTGCCGGTCGGTCTCGATGAGCGGGTAGATGTGGTGCTTGCGGGCCATCGCCTCGGGCACGACGAGCACCGCGTTCGGATCGGCGGTGGCGAAGTCGGCCACGTCGAGACGGAAGTACTCCGCCACGAGCTTCACCAGCTCGCCTTCGCCGACCCCGTACGCCCGCGTCACCACGCCCCACGCGTCCCGGGCGGGTGTGTTGGGAGGCACCTCGGGTCGCTCGCCCGACAGCGCCGCGCGTTCGGCGATGCGCACGAGCCAGTGCACGACCAGAGGCTGCGGCGGAGGCCCGGGGGCGGCGGCCTCAGCGGGCTCGGCGGGTTCTGCCGCGTCGTCCTGCCGGGCACCCTCCCCGGCGTCGGCCGCCGCGGCCTCGGTACCCGTCGCTTCGCCTGGCCCACCGGCGCCGGTCGCCCTCCCCCCGTTCGTTTCGTCCCGGTCCACGACCGCCGCATCGGGCGCCGCGGCGGCGGCGTCCTCGGAGGCCGGAGCGCCCTGGGGCGGGGACGCGGCGCTCCCTTCGGGCGCGCGCGCGCCCTCGCGCAGACGGCGCTCGGACATGTCGGTCGGGTGGTCGTTCATTCCGATGGTCAGCCCTGCGCCACCGTACGGCGCTTGCTTCGCTTCTCCTCGTACATGGCCGCGTCGGCCTGCTCGAGCAGGTCTTCGAGGCGCACGCGCCCGTCGCCTTCGCAGCGGGCCAGGCCGATGCTGACCGAGAGCCGGTACGGCTCACGGCTCGATTCGTTGAACTCGCCGATCTGCGCCCGCAGGCGGTCCACCAGCATGCGCGCATCCTCCCCCGACGCCTCGAGCGCCAGCACCGCGAACTCGTCCCCCCCCATGCGCGCGATGATGTCGGAGCGGCGGAACGTGTCTTTGAGCAGGTCCGCGACCCGCAGCAGGGCCCGATCGCCCACGTGGTGCCCGAGCGTGTCGTTGATCGTCTTGAAGCGGTCGATGTCGAGGAACACCAGAGCCACCCCGCGCGTCGAGCGCCGCGCGAGCTTCACGTACTGTTCGCCCAGATCCGCGAAGCCGCGCCGGTTGTAGAGCCCCGTGAGGTCGTCGATGAGCGACAGCGAACGAAGCGCCGAGAGCAGGCGGTGGCGCTCGATCCCGTAGCGGATGGCACGAATGAGCAACTCGGGCGTGGCTTCGGAGCGGAGCAGGTAGTCCTGCGCTCCCCCCTGCACCGCGCGCACGGCCAGCTCCTCGTCGTCGGAGTCCGAAAGGATGACCACCGGCACGTCGGGTGCGAACGCCTGCAGCCGGTCGAACCCGCCGATGCCCTCGCTGTCGGGCAGCGCGGGGTTGAGCAGCACCGCGTCGACGCCTCCACGCGAGAGTCGGGCCATCGCGTCGGCCAGCTCCTCGACACACTCCAGATCCATCGGGCCCCCGCGGGCGTCGGCGAAGGCCTCTCGCAACGCCTCGAGGTCGGGCGGGTCCGCCTCCACAAGGAGCACGTGGGTCGATCTGCGGGTGACCTCGGTCATCGATCGTCGGCGTAAGGGTCGAACTGCCCCCGGGGCCTCGGGCCCGGGTTCGGGAGGTGCGCCGCGCCTGCGCGCCCGGCTTCGTCCTGTCGCTAAGCTAGGGCGCGTGGGCTGCGCGCGACAGAGCCTTCCAAACGGATGTTCCCGAACGCTCGAGCGCTACCGCGATCCACGAATACAGCCCGCGCCCGCGCCGCGGGAGCGTCCTGCCGCGAGGGTGAGCCCGGTCCGCGCCCGGTCGCCCACCGCATTGCCCGCCACCTCCGTTCTGGATAACGTCGGCGGCCATGAAACGCGTCTTCCAACTGGTCACGGGTCTTCTGCTGGGGCTCGGCGCGGTGGGGATCTGGATCACCCGGGCCGCGCCCGGGCCGTCGGCGGTCTCGTTCACTCCGGCTCCGGAACGGCCCGCCCCGGCCTTCACGCTGACCGCCCACTCGGGCGAGCGCGTGCGCCTCGACGACTTCCGCGGCCGCGGCGTGGTCCTGTTCTTCGGCTATACGCACTGCCCCGATGTGTGTCCGCTCACGCTGGCGCATCTCACGCGAGGCCTCGCCGACCTGGGGGAGGGGGCCGGGGACGTCCAGGTGCTGTTCGTGACGGTCGATCCGGCGCGCGACACGCCCGATCGCCTTGCGGAGTATCTGGCGTCGTTCGATCCGCGCATCGTGGGGCTCACCGGGAGCCCGGCCGAGGTCGAGCGGGTGCTGAGCGCCTACGGCGTGGCCGCCGAGGCGATCCTGCGGCACGGGGAGGACGGTGAGGCCGTCACGCCGGCGGATTCCGGGCCCCGAGCGGACGCGGACGCGGTGCTCGGCCCCGGGGGTGAGGGCACGATGGTCCACACGGCGAGGCTCTTCACGGTGCTGCCCGACGGCCGCCTCGGCCCCTCGCTCGGCGCCTCGCCGCCCGCACACGCCGTGCGCGCCCTGCTCGCGGAGGTCGCCGCCGCGCGATGAGCCTGCCCCTCCTCGCGCCGCCTTCCTCGTCGCGCCGTGACCTGCTCCGCTGGCCGGTGGTGGGCCGCTTCCTGCGCTGGCGGCACGCCCGCGCCGCTCTGCAGCTCGGCACGGGCACACTCGCGGGCCTGGTGATCGCCGACGGGCTGTTCGGCCCACAGGTGTCGAGCGCAAACTTCGCCGGGGTCCTGCCCTGGGTCCACTGGCGGGGGCTCGTGCTCCTGGCGCTGCTCGTGCTCGGCAACGTCTTCTGCATGGCCTGCCCGTTCATGTTGCCCCGCCGGGTGGCCAAGCGCGTGTTCGGACCGACGCGGCCCTGGCCGCGCGCGCTGCGCGGCAAGTGGGCCGCGATCGCGCTGCTCGGCCTCTTCCTATGGAGCTATGAGGCCTTCGACCTGTGGGACAGCCCCTGGGTGACGGCCTGGCTCACGCTCGCCTATTTCGGAGCGGCCTTCGCGGTCGACGCCTTCTTCCGCGGCGCGGCGTTCTGCAAACATCTGTGCCCCATCGGGCACTTCAACTTCGTGCACGGGCTCGTCTCTCCGTTCGAGGTCGCCGTGCGCGACCCCGACCGCTGTGCATCGTGCCGCACGAAGGACTGCATCCGCGGACGGGAGTTGGATGGGCGTCCCCAGTCGGGATGCGAGCTCTGGCTGTTCCAGCCCCGCAAGGTGGGCAACATGGACTGCACGTTCTGCCTGGACTGCGTGCAGGCGTGCCCGCACGACAACGTGGGGCTGCTCGCCCGCGTGCCGGCCCTCGAAGTGGTCGACGACCCGGTCCGCTCCGGCGTGGGGCGCTTCGGCCGCCGCCCCGACCTGGCGGCGCTCGTGCTCGTGCTCACCTTCGCGGGCTTCGTGAACGCCTTCGGCATGGTGGCCGCCCTCCACGACCTGCGGGCCTGGACGGGCGCGGCCCTCGGCCTCGCGTCGGAGCGGCTGTTCCTCGCGGCCGTGTTCGCCGCGGGCCTCGTCGTGCTGCCGGCCGCCGCCGCGCTGACCGCCGCCTGGGCCGCGCGCCGCCTCGGAGGCGCGCGCGGCTCGGGTCTGCTCGAGCTGGTCGGGCGCTACGCTTACGTGCTGGCGCCCACCGGCGCCGCCATGTGGTTCGCCCACCACTTCTTCCACTTCGCGATCGGCGCCCACACCGTGCTGCCCATCGCGCGGGCGC